>NZ_JBKBOV010000009.1:0-8490 GCF_046293535.1 Massilia sp.
GGCCAGGCCCGTGCCGTCGACGCTTGAAGCGGCCACGGCCGGCGGCGCCTGCGCCCCGCAGCCCAGGCCGCAGGTGGATGCCTGCGTGGTGCTGGGCGCGAAGAATGCGATGTTGCGCGAACAGCTGGGCCAGCTCGAGGACAAGGTGAAGTTGCTGCAGGTGGCCGCGGGCGCCGCGCCGGTTTCCAGCGTGCAGCCGCCGCCGGCGCCGCAGCGGCCGGTGCACCCGGTCAAGAAGAAAAAGCCGGAAGCGCCGCCGGAGGAAGGCGCGCCCTGGTTGCTGGCGGGGCTGGGCGCCGGCGTGCTGGCGCTGCTGGCAGGGCTGGTGGTCGTCCTGCGCGCCAGGCGGGCGGCAGGGCGCGGGGAGGGCCGTCGCGTCGGCCTGGGCGCGCGCCTGAAGGCGCGCCTGGAGCGCAAGCCGGCGCCGGCCTCGACGGCCGAGCCGACTCTGGACGAGGCCGCGCACAACTCGTCTACACAAGCTTGAATTTTTTGCTATACTCATTTCCGTGGTCGCGAGATCACAGACGGCACAGCGGCCTGGCGCAGCCACCACCGATAGCGTGGCGCGGAAAGCAGGCGGACGTTGAAGAAACGCCTGTGTCCGGAAGCGGTTCGCGTGTCAACCGAGACCGTGAACGCCGGATGCAACCGGCAAGAGGCGACGCCAGGAGATACCTGGTGATCGCTCTCCCCGATTCCGTGACCGAGCGTTCTGCTCGGTGACAGCCAAAGCGCCTGCGGGCGCTTTTGTCTTTTCAGGACTTCCATCCGCCATCCTCGCTTCATGCGTTTTGCATGAGGGGCCGGCCGAGTGCTTCAGGACGGGCTACAATCTCGCTTGCGGCACAGACCCCGGCTACTATGAAAAACTGGATCAATCGTTTATTGAGCGGCGCGCAGCCCCAGGCGGCCGCGCCCGAGGAGCCGGACGGCGGCATCGACACTGCGGCGGTCGACACCCTCTATTACCGCTGGCTGGCAGGTCCGGCCCGCTTCGACGCGCCAGCCGAGACCGAGCGCCTGATCCTGGAGCAGGTGCGCACGCTGGCGCAGAACCCGGCCCCCGCCGCCGAGCTGGTGCCGCGCGTCCCCGAACTGATCCCCAGGCTGCTGCACAGCCTGCGCGACGAAAGCGTCGGCACCGGCCGGTTGGCCGCCCAGGTGGCCGAGGACGTGGTGCTGACGGCCGAAGTGCTGCGCGAGGCCAACAGCGCCTATTACCGGCCCGTCACCCCGATCAAGACCCTGGACGCCGCCATCATGCTGCTCGGGCAGAACGGCCTGCGCATGCTGCTGGCGCGGGTTGCCTTCCGGCCCGTGATCAAGCTGCACGAGGCGGGCTTCGCCCGGCGCGCGGCGCCCCTGGTGTGGAACCATTCGGAAAAATGCGCGGTGGCGGCGAGCCTGATGGCCTCGGCGGTGGCGGCCGACATTTTCGAGTCCTGCCTGGCCGGGCTGATGCAGGACGTCGGGCTGATCGTCGCCTTCCGGCTGGCCGACCGCGTCTGCCAGAACGGCAAGCTGCCGGCTAGCGAAGCCTTTGGGGTGGAGCTGCTGGCGCGCAGCCGGCAGTTGTCGGCGGTGATCGCCAGGCATTGGGATTTCCCGGACACGGTGGCCGAGGCGATCGCCAGTGCGGGCGATCCGACAGGGACGAACCTGGCGCAGGCGCTGGCGCAGGGGGATCGCATCGCCAAGCTGCGCCTCTTGATCGATGCCGGCAAGCTGTCCGAGGACGACGCGCTCGTCACGGAAGGGCTCAACAGTTACCAGCGGCGCTGCCTGGGCAAGCTGAGCAATCTCGAATCGTAGGGGTGATCTGGTCCAGTGGACCAGATCACGCTTCGCGGACCGCGCGTTCAACCGGTCATTGATCAGCCGCGCCACTGTTCACCCGAGATTTGAACGCGCGGCCGGGAGACCCGGCCACCCTACGCCAAAAACAAAGGCGCCTCGCGGGCGCCTTCTTCTTGATTTGCGTTACTGAATCAGTGCGCGCACATCGCGCGGTCCAGTTGCCCCATCCAGGGCTCGGTCACCTCGCGGATCGCGCGGTCATTGGCCATCAGTTGCTTGAGCAGGTCGATCTTGCGCTGGCGCTTGGCGCCGTCGAGCGCCGGTACGCCGCCGATCGCGGCGCCCGCGGCGACCGCCGCCTGCACGTTCAGCTTGTCGAAACCGGTCCAGTCGCCAGCCTCGGCGGCGCCCTTCATCTGGCTGCTCAGGCCAGCAAGGTTTTCGTACATCGAGAGGACGTCGTTCGAGGTCATGTTGGCACCAAGGCAATCAACGCCGGCCGGATTGCCGGGTATCTAAGGCGTTTACGGATGGGCTTTCGGGAACTTTAGGCTTTTTCGAAAATTTTTTTGATTTTTTTCGGCAGATGAAAATGTTGCTATTCATGCATGTTCAATCCGCCTCGCATGCTCCGGACCGCGCCCGCCATTCCCCGGTTTGCGCAGCCTGGCCCCGTTTTTTGCAGTCTGTCGCAATCCGCGCGCAGGCGGCGCCCGGCTTTCCTACAGTGCGTGCTGGGTCTTTGCGCCAAAGCGCGCAGGGGCCGACAAATAAAAACAGATGCGAGAGAGAGACTTATGAGAGACATGCCAGTCGCGCGGGCGCGCAAGGCTGCCGCCGCGCTTGCCTTGGCCCTGGGCGCCGCCACGGCGCAGGCCGAGGCGCCATTTTCATTCGCGGCCACGCCGGGCAAGCTGCCGAAGGACGTGGTGCCGCTGCAGTACGACGCCCACCTGGTGCCGGACCTCGCCACCAACAGCTTCCACGGCACCCAGACGGTCGAGATCGAGGTTTTAAAGCCGACCTCGACCATCATGCTGAATGCCGACAACATGCAGATCGACGCCGCTTCGCTGTCTGGCAAGGGCATCGGCAAGCTGCCGCTCGAGCCCATCCTCGACAGGCAGCAGCAGACCCTGCGCTTCGCGCTGCCCCAACCGCTGGCGCCGGGCAAGTACCAGCTGGCGCTGGCCTTCCGCGGCCAGATCAACCGCGAAGGGCGCGGCCTGTTCTACGTGAACTACAAGGCGGGCGGGAACGACAAGAAGCTGATCGCCACCACCATGGCGCCGACCGACGCGCGCCGCATGCTCCCGACCTGGGACGAGCCGGCCTTCCGCGCCCGCTTCAAGCTCACGGTCGACGTGCCGGGCAATTTCAAGGCCTACTCGACCACGCCGATCGACAAGCGCGAAGACCTCGGCGGCGGCATGCAGCGCATCAGCTTCGGCAACACCCCGAAGATGCCGAGCTACCTGGTGGTGCTGGTGGCTGGCGAACTCGAACGTTTGTCCGCCAGGCAGGACGGCGTCGACATCGGCATCGTCACCACCGAAGGCAAGCTCGGCTCGGCCGCCTTCGCCCTGGGGGCCACGCGCGACCTGCTGCGCTACTTCAACAACTACTTCGGCATCCCGTATCCGCTGCCCAAGCTGGACCAGATCGCCATCCCGGGCGGCTTCAACGGCGCCATGGAAAACTGGGGCGCGGTGGTCTACAACGAGCCGACCCTGCTGTACGACCCGAAGAAAAGCCCGGAAAGGGTCAAGAAACGCACCTTCGACATCAATGCCCACGAGCTGGCGCACCAGTGGTTCGGCAACCTGGTGACGATGGCCTGGTGGGACAATCTGTGGCTCAACGAAGGCTTCGCGTCGTGGATGGCGGCCAAGGCGACCCATCACTTCCACCCCGAATGGCATCCCTACCTGGAAGGCATGGCCGAGCGCGAATACGTGATGAACCTGGACGCGCGCAAGACCACCCATCCGATCCAGACCCCGGTCGAGACCGAGGAACAGGCCGCGGCGGCCTTCGACGCCATCACCTACCTGAAAGGCGAGGCCTTCCTGCGCATGCTGGAAGCCTACCTGGGCGAATCGGCCTTCCGCAAGGGCATGCGCGCCTACATGGCGAAGCACCAGTATTCGAATACCACCTCGAGCGACCTGTGGGCCGCGCTGGAAAAGGCGTCCGGCAAGCCGGTCGGCAAGCTGGCTTCGGACTGGACCCTGCAGCCGGGTTTCCCCTTGGTCAAGGTCGAGCAGGCCTGTGAGGAGGGCAGGCGCAAGGTGACGCTGTCGCAGGAACAGTACCGCCTCGACGAGCCGCCCCGTGAAAAACGCCTGTGGAACGTGCCGCTGCAGGTCGGCACCGTCAACGGCAGGGCCTGGACCACGCTGTTGAGCGCCCCGAGCACGACCATCAACCAGGGCAGCTGCGACGGCACCCTGGTGGTCGATCCGCACAGCGTCGGCTACTTCCGGGTCCACTACGATCCGGCCAGCTTCCGCGCCCTGGCCGAGCAGGCGCCGCGCCTGCCGGACAGCACGCGCCTGAAGCTGCTGTCGGACACCTGGAGCTTCGCCTCGAACGGCCGCATGGGGCTGGACGCCTACCTGGACCTGGTGCGCAAGTACGGCGAGGAGCCGCGCGTGGCGGTCTGGGAGGCGATCCTGTCCAATTTGCGCACCCTCGACTCGCTGGCGCGCGGCGAGCCGGAGCAGGCCTTGATCCGCCGCTTCCTGATCGACTTCGCGCGCCCGAAGTTCGAGCGGCTGGGCTGGGAAGAAAAGCCGGGGGAAACCGCCGAGGACGCCCAGCTGCGCGGCATGCTGGCCACGGCGCTGGCGCGCGCCGGCGAGCCCGGGGCCATCGCGGAAGGCAAGGCCAGGTTCGCGCGCTTCCTGGTGGACCCGTCCTCGGTGCCGCCGTCGATGATCGACTTCGTCACCGGCACCGCCGGCCGCCATGCCGACCAGGCCACCTACGAGGCCATGGCCGAGCGCGCCGCCAAGGCCCCGACCAGCGAAGAGCGCAACCGCCTCCAGCGCGCCCTCGCCAGCGCCCAGGACCCGCAACTGGCCGCGCGCACCCTGCAGTCGCTGTTGTCGCCCCAGACCCCGCCGGACCTCGTTCCCTACATCCTGGGCGGCGTCGCCGGCGAGCACCTGGTGCAGACCTGGACATTCGCCACCGCCAACCGCGAGGCGCTGCTGGCCAACCTGGAAGCGCTGGGACGCAACAACCTGTTCGCCAGCATCGTGGCGTCCTCGAGCAATCCGGCGCATGCCGACATGATGGAAGCCTACATGCGCAAGAACTTCGGCCCCGACGGCGTTGTCGAAGCCGAGCGCGTCGGCAACGGCGTGCGCATCCGCGCCGACCAGAAAGCGCGCCTGCTGCCGCAGGTCCGCGCCGCCCTGCAATAAAGAGCAACACCACTTTCACAAGAAGGAAAGCGAATGAACACCAGCTGGACTCCGATCAAGGCCGCCATCACCCTGGCGCTGTGCGGCGCCTTCGCCATCGTTCCGGTCTGCGCGGCCGGGCAGGACGCCGCTGCCGGCGCCGCCAAACCTGTTGCCAAGCCGGTCGGCGCCATCGTGTTGCCGGGCGACGACTTCTATGCCTACGCCAACGGCGAGTGGATGGCCAGGACCGAGATCCCGGCTGACCGCGGCTCGTGGGGCGCCATGTATGTGCTGGCCGAGGACACCAATGCCCGCATCGTCAAGCTGATCGAAGAGGCGGCCGCCAGCAAGTCCGCCAGTGCCGAGGCCCGCAAGGTGGCCGACTTCTACACCGCCTGGATGAACGAAGCGGCGATCGAGTCGGCCGGGCTGTCCCCACTCAAGCCGCGCCTGGACAGGATCGCCGCGATCAAGGACCGTGCGGGCCTGGCGCGCGTGCTGGGCGAGTTCCTGCGCGCCGACGTCGACCCGCTGAACGCGACCAATTTCAATACGCCGAACCTGTTCGGCGTGTGGTTCAACCAGGGCTTGACCGAGCCGTCGCGCAACCTGCCCTATCTGCTGCAGGGCGGTATCGGCCTGCCGGACCGCGCCTACTACCTCGACAACAGCCCGAAGATGGCCGAACTGCGCAGCAAGTACCAGCAGTACATCGCCGCCATGCTGGCGCTGGCCGGCTACGACAGGGCCCAGGAGCGCGCCGCGAAGATCTTTGCGCTGGAGTCCGAACTGGCCGAGAGCCACGCTTCGCGCGAGGAGTCGAGCGACATCCAGAAAGCCAACAATCCCTGGACCATGAAGGACTTCGCCGCCAGGGCGCCGGGCATGGACTGGAACGCCTTCATGCAGGGCGCGCGCCTCGCCGGGCAGGACCGCTTCATCGCCTACCACCCGGGCGCGCTCAGGGGCGCGGCCGAGCAGGTGGCCGCCACCGACCTGGGCACCTGGAAGGACTACCTGGCCTTCCATAGCCTGAACCAGTTCGCCGGCACGCTGCCGAAGGCCTATTCCGACCTGCGCTTCGAGTTCTACGGCAAGGGCCTGACCGGCTCGCCGCAGCAGTCGCCGCGCTGGAAGCGCGCCCTGGCCGCCACCAACGGCGCGATGGACGAAGCGGTCGGCAAGATGTACGTCGCCAGGTACTTCCCGGCCGAGGACAAGGCACGCATCCTGAAGATGGTGGCCGACATCAAGACCGCTTTCGAGCGCCGCATCGACAAGCTCGACTGGATGGCACCGTCGACCCGCGCCCAGGCCAAGGAAAAGGTGCGCACCATGTACGTGGGCGTGGGCTATCCGGACAGTTGGACATCCTACGAGGGTCTCAAGGTTTCGCCGAACGACGCGCTCGGCAACGTGCTGCGCGCCCAGGAATTCCACTACGCCCAGCAGCTCGCCAAGCTCAAGCAGAAGCCGAAAAAGACCGAATGGGCCATGCCGCCGCAACTGGTCAATGCCGTCAACCTGCCGCTGCAGAACGCGCTCAACTTCCCGGCCGCGATCCTGCAGCCGCCGTTCTATGACCCGAAGGCCTCGGACGCGCACAATTACGGCGCGATCGGCTCGGTGATCGGCCACGAGATCAGCCACAGTTTCGACGACATGGGTGCCCAGTTCGACGCCCAGGGCCGTCTGCGCGACTGGTGGACGAAGGAAGACCTGGCCCACTTCAGGAAGGCTTCGCAGAAGCTGGTGGAGCAGTACAACGCATATAAACCTTTTGAGGACCTGGCCCTCAACGGCCAGCTGACGCTGAGCGAGAACCTGTCCGACCTGGCCGGCCTGGCCGCGGCCTACGATGCATTCAAAGCCTCGCCAAAAGGCAAGAATAGCGGCCCGGAAGCGGACCGCGCGTTCTTCACCGGTTTCGCCCAGAGCTGGCGCACCAAGATGCGCGAAGCCTCGCTGCGCCGCGTCGTGCTGACCGACGGCCACTCGCCGGGCCAGTACCGCACCTATACCGTGCGCAACCTGGATGCGTGGTACAAGGCCTTCGACGTGCAGCCGGGACAGAAGCTGTACCTGGTGCCGGAGCAGCGGGTGCGGGTCTGGTAACCCAGTGGGGCGGTGCAGGCGAACAGATAGGTACGCTTGCTTGCCCCAGCTCCCTCAGCCCGTCGTTCCGGCGAAGGCCGGAACCCCATACTTGGTCCCCGGCCTTCGCCGGGGCGACGTGCCGTATAGGGGATTAAGGATCCTGACGACATACCGCATCATTTAGGTCGATAATGCTGTCATGAACGCCGACGACATCTCCCGCCGCACCCTGGCCCACTACGAGCAGACCGCCGACGCCTTTTTCGCCGGCACCATCGACCACGACGTCAGCCAGAACATCGACGCCTTGCTGGGCGCGATCGAAGCCCCGGCGCCGTGGACGATCCTCGACCTCGGCTGCGGCCCCGGCCGCGACCTTAGGACCTTCACCCGGCTCGGCCACACCGCCATCGGCCTGGACGGCAGCGCCCGTTTTGCCGAGATGGCGCGCAGCTACAGCGGTTGCGAGGTCTGGCACCAGGACTTCCTGCACCTGGACCTGCCGGCCGCCATGTTCGATGGCATTTTCGCCAACGCCTCGCTGTTCCACGTCCCCAGCGCCGAACTGCCGGCGGTGCTGGCAAGGCTCCATGGCGCCTTGAAGCCGGGCGGCGTGCTGTTCAGCTCCAACCCGCGCGGCGACAACCGCGAAGGCTGGAACGGACCGCGCTACGGCAGCTACCACGACTACGACGCCTGGGAAGCCTACCTCACCACGGCCGGCTTCATCCCGCTGCATCATTACTACCGCCCGGCCGGCTTGCCGCGCGAGCAGCAGCCCTGGCTGGCCAGCGTGTGGCGCAAGCCGCTCATGCCGCCCAGGTGTTAATTGGCGAACAGAACGCCCCGGTGTTCAAGCCTAAGGTGGGAGCTCGCTTCACAACCGAAGAGGGTGACTGACATGAACGACGATCAAATCAAAGGCAAGGCCAAGGACATCGGCGGCAAGATCCAGGAGAAGGTCGGCGAAGCCGTCGGCAACCGCCAGGCCCAGCGCGAAGGCGTGTCGAACCAGGCCGAAGGCAAGGTGCAGGAAAAGGTGGGGGACGTGAAAGACATCGTCAAGGGCAACCGCTGAGCCTTGCCGCCACAATGGAAAAGCCGCGCATTGCGCGGCTTTTTTGTTTCCCACTGGCGGGGGGGGGGGGGTCAAGTGAGAAAAACGGGGACAAAACAAAAA
>NZ_JBKBOV010000009.1:8500-149608 GCF_046293535.1 Massilia sp.
GAGCAATACTAATGCTCGAGTTCGTGTCCGAATGTCAGACCTGACCCCTGGTGTTTTCAACTTCGCTTTTGCGCCGGGCGGTCGCCCAGCACGTCTTCGACGTAGAGCATCTTGACCAGCACCGCCAGCCCGGCCGCCAGCGGCGTCGCCAGCGCCACCCCGGCGAAGCCGAACAGGGTGCCGAAGACCAGTTGCATCACCACGACCAGGGCCGGTGGCAAGTCCACCGCCCGGGCTTCGATCAGCGGCTGCAGCACATAGCCTTCGACCAGCTGGATGCCGACGAACAGCAGCACCGTGTACAGCGCCAGCTCCGGGCTGATCGACAGCGCAAGCAGTACCGCCGGTATGCCGGCCATGATGGGGCCCAGGTAGGGGATGAAGTCGAGCAGGCCGGCGATGATGCCCAGGATCAGCGCCAGCGGCACGCCCAGCATGGACAGGCCGATCGAGGTCGCGATGCCGACGATCAGCATCGAAGCGGCCTTGCCCAGCAGCCAGCTTGCCAGCGTGTTCCCGAGCTCCTGCTGCACTTCGCGGGCACGCGGACGTTTGCTTTGCGGCACGAGACGGATGGCGCCATTCGTGTACAGCTGCGGCGATGCGGCAAAGTAGATGCCGACGAAAATGATGATGACCACGTTGCCGATGGCGCCCAGCACGCCGCCGAAGAACAGCCCGGCGTTGGGCACCATATTGCCCATCTGCTTGACGATCTGTTCCGGCGGCGGCAGTTCGCTGGCGACACGCTTGAGCAGCGGATGCTGCTGCACCGCAGTTTGCAACCGCTCGACGGCGGCCGGGATTTCTTTTGCCAGCTTGCTCGACTGCTCGGAGATCTGCGGCGCCATGGCCCAGCTGCCGAGGCCGACGATGGCCGCCAGCACCAGCACCACGATGGTCAGCGCCCATTTGCGCTCGATGTGCAAGCGCCGCGCCATGATCTCGCTGAGCTTGTAGAGCAGGATGGCGCACAGGATGCAGGCAAAGACCAGCAGCAGGGCATCGGCGGCCAGTACGACGGCGGCCGCGAGCGCGATGAACAGGATGGCCAGGCCATTGATGATCGTCACGCGCTTGGCGAGGCGGCGCTGTGTTTGCGGCGGGTCGGAAGCATGTTCCTGGTGTTGTTCGGTCATGGCATCAGCCTTTCGAGCGGCATGGTCGTGTTGACAAAAGATTAGCATTGTCAATGTTACGATGTCGCGCAAATGCTGACATTTGTGCAATGTGCGCACACGAACAGAAGCACTGCCGACGCTGCCGTATTCTGGACCCATGCATGGCCATCCGGACATGTCAACTCAAGGAGAAGACCATGATCAACAAAAACCAAGTTGAAGGTAAACTGAAAGAAATCGGCGGCAAGATCCAGGAAGAATTCGGTGATGCGATCGACAGCCCGACGCAGGAAGCCAAGGGCAAGGCAACCAAGGTCGAAGGCAAGACCCAGAAGACGATGGGCGATGCACAGGAAAAAGTGGAAGAGAAGCTGGACGACGTCGCACGCCGCCCGCACTAATCAGCTTTCACGTTCACAAACAGCCGCCCGTGTGCGGCTGTTGTCGTTCTGAGGCGCTGACATGAAACAGCCGCCCTCAGGCGGCTGATGTCACAAGACGGAAACCGGTTTACTTCGCCGCCGTCCCACCCAGGTTCTTCTTGAAGAAGGCCTCGATCATCCCATACACGTGACGCTGGTTGACCTTGCCCGAGATGCCGTGCTTGGCGCCCGGATAGGTCATCAGGTCGAACTGCACGTTACGCTTGACCAGCTTGTCGATCAGGCGCGTGGTGTTGGTGAACAGCACGTTGTCGTCGGCCATGCCGTGGATCAGGAGCAGGGGCGACTTCATGCCGTCCAGGTGCGCGAACACGCCGCTGCGCTCGTAGGCCTTCGGATCCGACTTCGGCGTGCCGCCCACGTAGCGCTCGGTGTAGTGGGTGTCGTACAGCGCCCAGTCCGTCACCGGAGCCACCGACACGCCCATCGCGATCTTGTCCGACGCCGCCGACAGCAGGCGCAGGGTCATGAAGCCGCCGTAGCTCCAGCCGAACACGCCGATGCGCTTCGGATCGACGAAACTCTGCTGGGCCAGCCAGTCGATGCCGGTGATCTGGTCTTCGACTTCGACCGAACCGAGGTTGCCGTAGAGGGCGTCGGTGAAGACGCGCTCGCGGCGGCCCGAGCCGCGGTTGTCGAGGCGGAACACGACGAAGCCCTGCTGCGCCATGTACTGGTCAAAGTAGTTGCCCCAGGCGCGGGTCACACGCTGCGAGTGCGGGCCACCGTAGGTGAACAGGAACACCGGGTAGCGCTTGGCCGGGTCGAAATTGGCCGGTTTGATGATCGAGTAGTGCAGCGTCTGGCCATCCTTGGCCTTCATCGTGCCGTACTCGGTCGGCAGGTGGTCCGGCAGGTACTTGGCGTACGGGTGGTTGGCGTTCAGCTCGTTCTTCTCCAGCCATTCCACCATCGTGCCGTCGGCGCGGCGGATCGACACCTGCGGCGGCGTGGTCGGGTTCGAGTAGGTGTCCACGAAAATCTTGCCGTTGCCTGCGAACGCCGCCTCATGCCAGCCGTCGCCGGCCGTGATGCGCACCGGGTTGGCGGCATTGCTGCCGTCCAGCTTGAGCGCGTAGGTCTGCTTGTCGATCATCGCGTCCTTGCTCGACGAGATGTAGACGCGCCCGCCGGCCTCATCCACCGCCAGGACGCTGTCCACGCCCCATTCGCCCTTCGACAGCGGATACTGCAGCTTGCCGTCCAGGCCATACAGGTAGAGGTGCTTGCGGCCGCTGCGCTCGGACGCCCAGATGAAGGCCTTCTTGTTCTTCAGGAAGCGCAGGTCGTTGTGGATCTCGACCCAGGTTTTCGAGGTTTCGGTGAGCAGCGGGCGCTGGGCCAGGGTGTCGACGTCGACGGCGATCAGGTCGAGGCGCTTCTGGTCGCGCGACTGGCGCTGGTAGACCAGGGTCTTGGCGTCGGCGCTGAAGTCGGCGCGCACCAGGTAGATGTCTTTCTCGGCGCCCAGGTCCACCTTGCGCTGCTGGCCGGTGGCCGGATTGACGATCATCAGCTCGATCAGCACGTTCGGATCGCCCGCGGCCGGGTAGTGCTGGTCGATCACTTCGGTGCGGTCGGCGAAGATCTCGAAGCGGCGCGCCACCGGCACCGGCGCTTCGTCGTAGCGGCGGTAGGCGATCGCGGAATCGTCCGGCGCCCAGTAGTAGCCGGTGTGCTGGTCCATCTCTTCCTGCGCGACGAACTCGGCCTCGCCATTGTGGATGGTGCCCTTGCCATCGGTGGTCAGCTGGCGCTCGGCGCCGGTTTGCAGGTCGATCACGACCAGGTTCTGGTCGCGCACGAAGGAGACGTAGCGGCCCTTCGGCGAAATCTTCGGATCGGTCACGTTGCCCGAGGCGACCTTGCGCGGCGCGTCAGGCTTGGCGGCGTCGATCAGGAACAGGTCGCCGCCGATCGGCACCAGCAGCTGCTTGCCGTCCGGCGACCAGTAATAATTGATGATGCCCGACAGGCCGGCGGTACGGGCGCGCTCGCGGCGCGCCTTTTCCTCGAGCGAGAGCTCCTCGTTCGGCACCAGGCGCTTGGAATCGACCAGGCGCTGGGTGCTCTTGGTCTTCATGTTGTATTCCCACAGGTCCTGCTGGTACTGGTTGTCGGCACGGCCGCGCAGGAAGGTCACGCGTTCGCCGTCCGGCGAGACGCGCAGGGTCTTCACGCTGGCGCCGGCCAGGGCCGGATCGCCGTAGATGCGGTCCAGCGTCAGGCGTTCGGCCGAAGCGGGAGCGGCCGCCAGGGCGGCCATAAGGAGCAGGAGAGGGCGCATTGAAATGTCTCTGGTATAAGTTAATTTGCGACAACTGCGGAACGATACCAGAGTCGGCCCTCAAAAGCTGTAATTACGTCGCTGCCAGCGGCTGGTTCGCGCGGCGGTCTGCCGCACCATCGCGGATGCGCTGGCGCGCCAGCTTCTCGAAGGACCAGGTCAGCAGCACCGCCGCCACCGTCAGCGCCACCACCAGGCCGATCCAGAAACCGGTGGTCGACATCGGCGCGGCAGGCGTCCACGGGAACCACCCTGGCGCCAGGCCCAGGATGCAGCCGAGCGGCAGCGACACGCCCCAGAAGGCCAGCAGCTGAATGATCATCGGCCGGCGCGTCACCTGGTAGCCGCGGATCGCCGAGGCGGTGGCGACCTGGGTCGCATCGGACAGCTGGAACAGCGCCGCGAACAGCAGCAGGTTGGCGCAGGCGGCTTGCACCGCCGGGTCGGAGGTATAGGCGGCCGCGATTTCCCAGCGGAAGACGGCGATGAACAGCGCCGACAGGGCGCCGAACGCCACCGACATGCCGACCCCGACCCAGCCCACGAAACGCGCCCGCTCCGGATTGCCTTCGCCCATGGCCTGGCCGACCCGGGTCATCATGCCGATCGCGAAGCTCAGCGGCACCATGAACACCAGCGAGGAGAAATTCAGCGCCACCTGGTGCGCGGACACCGCCACCACGCCGAAGCGCGCCACCAGCAGGCTGATCAGGCCGAAAGCGCTGACCTCGGCGAAATAGGTGACGCCGATCGGCAGGCCGAGGCGCAGCATGGAACCGATGGCTTGCCAGTCCGGGCCTTCCCAGCCGGTAAACGGATACGTCATGCGATACGCCGGGGCATGCTTGATCCAGAGGACCATGGCGCCCAGCATCAACCAGATGCCGGCGGCGGTCGCAACCGCGCAGCCGACCGCTCCAAGCTGAGGGAAGCCCAGCTTGCCATACACCAGTACCCAGTTACCGAAGACGTTGAAGACGAAACCAATGATGGCGATCCACATGATCGGCTTGGTCTGGTTGATGCTGGTGCTGTAGCCGTACAGGGCACGGAAACAGGCGAAGGCGGGCATGCCGATACTGACGACGTGCAAGTACATGGCAGCGCGGTCCGCAACGTGCTGTTCGAGCCCGACATGATCGAACAGCAAGGTACACAGGTTGGCAAACAGCATGGCGACCAGGCCGACCAGCAAGCCCTTCCACAGCGCCTGGCGCACCGAATGCGGCACCTGGTCGTAGCGCGCCGCGCCGATCTCGTGGGCGACGACGGTGTTGATCGCCATCATGGTGCCCATCACGGTGACCAGCACGATCGACCACACCGAGGTGCCGAGCGAGACCGCGGCCAGCTCCTCGGCGCTGACGTGGCCGGTCATCGCCACGTCGGCCACGCCCATGCCCACGGTGGCCAGCTGGCCGACCAGCATCGGCCAGGACAGGCGCCACAGTGTGGAGACCTCGGTGCGGACCGGGGAGGTGGTGCTGGACGGGGAAGCGGTACTGGTCATGGTCGATCTGGCGATGCTGGAAAGCCCGCCATTCTACTGTCGAAAGGACTAGCCTGCCGCTTCCCGTGTAGTTGCTCATCTGTTCTTGCGCCGCCGCAAGGTCTAGTGCGCAAAACTGCATGACCTTTAGCTCTTCGAGAGGAGAGTGCGATGGAAGAACTGTTGCCGTACTACGAGCGTGAACTGGTCTACCTGAACACGGTCGGGCGCGAGCTGGCGCACCAGTATCCCCGTCTGGCGAGCGAGCTCGGCCTGGGCGCCGAGGGCCTCGAGGATCCGCACATCCGCCGCCTGATCCAGGCCTGCGCCCTGCTCAATGCGCGCACCGCCCGCAAGCTCGACGACGACTATCCCGAGTTCACCGAGGCGCTGCTGGGCAGCCTCTATCCCTACTTCCTGCAGGGAATTCCTTCGTGCTCGATCGCGCGCATCGGCAACGGATCCGGGGTACAGGTATCCGGCAAGCTCGAGCGGGTAGAGACGGTGCCGCGCGGAACCGAGATGAGCGCGCTGCACGCCAAGGGCACGGTGTGCCGCTTCCGTACCGCCGGTTCCCTGATGCTGGCGCCGGTCGGCGTCGCGCGGGCACGCTACAAGCCGGTGGTGCACGCGCCGGCCCACGTGCGGCTGCCGGCGCGCGCCACCGGGCAGGTGGCGCTCACGATCGAGAGCGCCGTGCCGGCGCGCCTGCTGCGCCAGCTCGGCCTGCCGCGCCTGCGCCTGTACGTCGATGCCGATCCGCTGCTGGCGGCAAGCCTGATCGACACGCTGTTCATGCACGTCGGCGCCAGCTATCTCGAGATCGGCGACGGCGGACCGTGGCGCCAGATCGAGCGCATGCCGCTGGCCCTGGGCGGCTTCGGCGACGACGATGCGCTGGTGCCGCTGCGCCCGAGCGAGCACGCCGCCTACCGCCTGTTGAGCGAATACTTCGCCTTCCCCGACAAATTCCAGTTCATCGACATCGACTTGGGCAAGCTGGCGCCGATGCTGCCGGCCGCCGCGCACCGCTTCACCCTGCACCTGATCGTGAACGGCCTGCACGGCGACAGCGGCGCCGTCCGCCTGCTCGGGACGCTGGAGGCGGCGCACCTGGTGCCCGGCTGCGCGCCAGTGGTCAACCTGTTCCACCAGGCCGCGATGCCGGTGCGGATCACGCACCGCACCGCCATGTACGACGTGGTGCCGGGACGCCACGAAGAAGACGTGGAGGTCTACAGCATCGACAGCGTCAACGTGCTGCGCACGGCGGAGGGCAGGGTGCAGTCGATCTCCTACCGGCCCTATTATGGGCTGCGGCACGGCGAGGGCGGCGAGCTGCGCGAGCGCTACTGGTTCGCCCGCCGCGACGACCGCGGCATGCACCGGCAGCGCATGAAGATCGGCTTCACCGATGCCGGTTTCACCCTGGCGCCGGACGAGCAATGCGTGGCCTCGATCGACCTGACCTGCACCAACGGCATGCATGCGGCCACTACCGGATTCGGAGCACCGGACGGCGACCTGACCAGCGAAACCGCGACCGGCGGACTGCCGATCCACCTGCTGCGCCGGCCGACGCTGCCGCATCGTTTTCCCTCGTCGGGCGGCGCGCACTGGCGCCTGGTGGCCCAGCTCGCGCTCAACCACCGCTCGCTGGGCGACCTCGACGCCTTCCGCGAAGTGCTGACCCTGTACGACGTGTCGCGCTCGGCGGCGACGCAGCGCCAGATCGCCGGCATCACGGCCATGGAGACCCTGCCGTCCACGGCCTGGCTGCGCAACCCGGGCGGGGCCACGCTGGTCCACGGGCTGGAAGTGCGCATGACGGTGGACGAGGAAGCCTTCGCCGGCAGCAGCCTGTATGTGTTCGCGGAAGTGGTGAACCGCTTCTTCGGCCTGTACGTCCACATCAACAGTTTCACGCGGCTGGTGCTGCGCTCGGCGCAGACCGACCGCGAGCTCCTGCGTTGCGAACCGCGCAACGGCAACCTGACGCTGGTGTGATCGCGCCGTGATCACCGAGTTGCTGGCCGAGCCCTGGCGCTACGAATTCTTCCAGGCCATCCGCCTGCTGTCGCGCTGGCTGCGCCGCTACGGCGTGGCGCCGGAGACCGCGATCCGCTTCGAGAACAGCCTGTCGCTGGCCTTCCCGGCGAGCGACATCGATGCGCTGCAGCTCGAGCAGGGGCAGGGCCCGGGCGGCGCGGGCACGATGCGCCTGCACGTGCGCACGGCGGTGATGGGCCTGCTCGGCCTGAACGGCGCGCTGCCGCTGCACTACACCGAGCGCATCGCCGCCTGGGAGCATGCGACTCGCGACGAAGGCCCGCGCGCCTTCTACGACGCCTTTTCCAGCCGCCAGGTGGCGCTGTTCTACCGCGCCTGGCGCAAGTACCGGGTGCGCGGCGGGGCGGACGAGCACAACCGTGATCGCTTCCTGGCCCAGCTGGTGGCGCTGGCGGGCGCGGGGTGGCAGGGGCCGGGGCCGGGCCAGCCCGGAGGCGGCCTGGCATTCGAAAGCCTGGCCTACTTCGCCGCCCAGCTGCGCAGCCGGGTGGTGCCGGGGCACCTGATCGCCGGCGTGCTGTCCGAGTACCTGCAGGTGCCGGTCACGGTCGAGCAGTTCGCCGGCAAGTGGGATCCGCTCGGCACGGGCGAGCGCAGCCGCCTGGGGGAAAACAACTGCGACGTCGGCTTCGGCGCCACCCTGGGCGAGCGCCTGCTGCGGCCGGAGCTCGGCATCCGCATCAAGGTGGGGCCGCTGTCTTCGCGCATGTTCGAACGCTTCCTGCCGGGCGCGGGCGGGGCCCGGGCGCTGGCCGCGCTGCTCGACCGCTTCGCCATCGACGTACCGTATCGCGAGCTGCAGGTGATCCTGCGCGGCGAGGAGGTCGACGGCGCCAGCCTGGACGGCACGGTCCGGCTCGGGCTGGACGGTTTCCTGTGCACGCGCCCGGACCGGCGCGACCGCGCGGACGTCTGCTACCTGCTGCCCTAGCACCTGACACATGCTTGTTCGCTGGCCATGAGACCGTCGCACCGGCGCAGGCCGGTGCCCAAGTTCCACCGCTTGCCGAACTCATGCAGTTGCACAGAGCGAGGTGCAGGTGCCGGTCATCCGCGCGACGTTTGCCAGGGGGCCGTCCTACAATCGGCTTGACTAGCGAACCAAGCAGACAGGAGGGTATATATGGAAAATATTGTGAATGCGGGCGATCACCTGGACCTGGTGAGCGAGGAGGACCTGGTCGGCAGGCGCGTGGCGGTCCTGATGACCGATGGCGTCGAGCAGGTCGAGTACACGGAGCCGCGCCGTTTCCTGGAGCAGAAGGGCGTGCGCGTGACGCTCGTGTCGCCCAAGGGCGCGGGCGAGGAAGTGCAGGGCATGAACCACGACCAGCCGGGCGACAGGTTCAAGGTGGAACTGAGCCTGTCGCAGGCCAGGGAAGCGGACTTCGATGCGCTGCTGCTGCCGGGCGGGGAAGAGAATCCGAAGAAGCTGCGCCAGATACCGGAGGCGATCGCCTTCATCAAGGCCTTCGATGACGCGGACAAGACGATCGCGGCGATCTGCCACGGGCCGTGGCCGCTGATCGAGGCGGGGATTGCGGAGTCCAAGCACCTGACCAGCTATCCGGCCATCCAGGACGACCTGAAAGCGGCGGGGGCGGAGTGGACGGACGACGAGGTGGTGGTGGACGGCAAGCTGATCACGAGCCGCAAGCCGGATGATATTCCGGCGTTCAATGAGGCGCTGATGAAGGAGTTGATGGTGATTCAGCAGGCGGGGATGGATCCGGGACCGACGTCGTAGTAGGAGTCTGCAGCAGTGATGATGTATTTACTTGCCGCTTGATTATTCACAGTAGGGCGCTGTAGCGTGGGCGGGGCAGGGCAGCGGCCTGACCCGTCCATGGGCGAGACAGGCAGACGCCTGCAATGCAGGCGTTTCGATCGAACGAGCCGTCAACGCTCAATCCCCGCCGTTGATGTGTCCTTGAATTCTCCAGCCCTTACTAAACTTGCGAAAGCACAGCTGCGAGTGCGGAAACGGTTTCTTGTCCAGCGCCCCGTGTGGAGTGCAAAGCTGACCGTCGCGCTTTCTCTCGAAATTCCGTCCAGAGACCATTTCCCGGAATTCTTTCCAACCGTGGTCCTTGTATTCCTCTCGCAGTCTAGCGTTGTCAAATTGGAAGCTGGTGCTGAAATTCTGGATGGGCGACGCCGCTGGGTCGAACGATCCGCCGAAGTCTCGGGCGATGTAATAATTAGGAGCCAGTAGTACATACACGGCTTGCGCGTTCTTCTTCTGAGCGGCGACCCGGAGAGAAGCGATAAATTGCTGAAACGATTCTTCAGTAGCGTGTAACGCGATAGGTTTCGATTCGGCTGCCATTGCACGGGCTGGGTAGAGCCCAGCCATAAGGAAGAGAATGCAAATCACAGCCGAATCAACCTGATAACCCCACCGCAAGATGTCAAGTAACCGATACGCCTTCATCTACCCTCCGGATCGACATGGAATTGATCATTGTGGTCCGGTATCGAAGTAATACGGATGACTTAGCGTAATAAGCATTTGTTCGGGCAACTCAGCAGTGGTCACTGCGGCGTGGCTCGCACACGCACAAAGGGTGTAGAACCAGTGAGGTGCGTGGTGAGGAATTTACTGCGGATGGGGTAGCCCGCAGCCGTTATTTCGGCTTGTGATCAAGCGAGAGCGGAAAAGAAAAAGCCGCTGACGAATCAGCGGCTTTTTGGAAGAGGTTGGTGGAGGCGGCGGGAATCGAACCCGCGTCCGCAAGCACTCTACAGACAGTTCTACATACTTAGCACTATCAATTAATTTAACCTGGACAACGGGGATGTGCACCCTTTGGACAGGCGAGTCACCTATTGTTTAACAGTCGACCAAGTGACCCGGCCTACTGCGAGCCCCTGTAAATGAGTCCACGAGTCTTGCGACACACCCCAGGGGCGAGGTGTTGTGGACCTAGCAGCAATTAAGCTGCGAGTGCGTACGAGTTATCGTTTGCAGTTATTGATTTCTGGATGTATTTACGAGGTAACCAGTCCTCGGTATGCCCTGCGCTGCTTTGCAACCCACGTCGAAACCAGGTCGCCCCCAACGAAAGAACTTCGATTGTACTCCAATTCGTCACTACGTGCAGCCTGATAGCTTAGAGCCCGCTTAACGTCAAGTGGCATCGCCATCTGCATGTTTCAAAAGAAAACCGCAGGCTGAATACCTGCGGCCCTCTAGAGCAGGGCGGCGTCCCGAGGAGGCCGCCCTGGAGCTTGCTTAACGGTTGCGGTTGGCGATCTCGTTGCCGATCATGCCGCCGCCGATGATGCCGGCCACGGTAGCCAGCTTCTTGCCGTTGCCGCCGCCGATCTGGTTGCCGATCAGGCCGCCGATCACGGCGCCGGTGCCGATGCCCACGTAGTTGGGTTGGGCAGGCGCCGGTGCCGGTGCCGGCTGCGGGTAGTAGCGCGGCTCGCTCGGCTTGGCGTGCACCACACGGGTCTTCTCGACCACCTTCACTACCGGCTTTTCGCGGATCACTTCCTTGACCACGACGCGCTCCGGTGCCGGGGCCGGCTGGACGGCCGGCTGCAGGTAGGCGACCGGCTGGGCTGCGGCGACCGGCATGGCCATCTGCGGCGCGGGGCCGGCAGCCAGCTGGCTGGCCAGCTGCGGCGTCACCGGGGTGGCCGACAGCGGCGCGGCGGCGACCTGGCCCTGGACCGCGGCGGCCGGCACCATCACGACCTGGCCCTGGGCGGTGGTCACCGGCACCAGGTTCGGCTGTTGAAGCGCGCTCTGCTGCATCGGCGCCTGTGCGCCGTATGGCGCAGCGGCTGCCAGCTGGTTTGCGGGCACGTCGGGGGCGCTGTTCGAGTTCGGCAGCAGGCCGGTGATCGCGGCGGCGCCGGTCAGGCTGACAATCACGACCGACACGGCGGCAGCGGCCATCAGGGGGTGAATGCGCGAGGTGATGACATTCTGGCGGGTGGTTTCCATGTTCTGCTCCGTTTGAGACGTTGTGTTGTCGTATGGGAGTAGATTACCGGCGAGCCCGGCACAGAACTAGACGGAAGCCTGTATCAATCGTAAAGATGTGTAAGCGAGCCGCTGCGGCGATCCGGCGGCCCGCTCGGGAACGGGGCGTCAGGCCGACGCCGCCGCGCGTGCGCCTTCGACCACGGTGCGCAGGGTCTGCAACAGGTCGGTCGGGGTGTCGAGCAGGTAGTCGGCGCCCCAGGTCGAGGGTTCGATGGCGCCGCAATAGCCCCAGTTGCAGGCCACCGTGACCATGCCCGCGGCGCGGCCGGCCTCGACGTCGCGCTGGTCGTCGCCCACGTACCAGCAGTGCTCCGGATCCACGCCCAGGCGGCGCGCGCCTTCGAGCAGCGGGGCAGGGTGGGGCTTCGGGAAGCCGGTGGTGTCGCCCGAGACCACGCAGCCGGCGTGCGACAGGCCGATCTGCGGGATGAGCGGATCGGTGAAGCGCGCCGGCTTGTTGGTGACGATGCCCCAGGCCATGCCGGCCTGCTCGATCCCGACCAGCAGTTCGGTCACGCCGCCGAACAGCGAGCTGTGCACGGCCATGGTTTCCTGGTAGCGGTCGAACCATTGCAGGCGCAGTTCCTCGTAACCCTCGTCGCCCGGCGCCAGGCCGAAGGCGGCGCCGATCATGCCGCGCGCCCCGGCCGACGCGGTGGGGCGCAGCACCGAGTACGGGGTCGGCGGCAGGCCGCGTTCGGTGCGCAGCCAGTTGACGGCGGCCGCGAGGTCGGGCGCGGTGTCGGCGAGCGTGCCATCGAGGTCGAACAGGATGGCACGCGGTGCCGGCAGGATGGTCGGGAGAGTCATGTAAAAATCAGGGCGAGGTTCAGAGCGGCTTGCTGCACGCCACCATGTAGTTCACATCGGTGTCGTTGTTGAGCGAGTAGATCTTGGTGAGCGGATTGTAGGTCAGGCCTTTCAGGCCGTCGACCTGCAGGCCTGCCAGCCGTGCGAACTGCGACAGCTCGGCCGGTGTGATGAACTTGGCGTAGTCGTGGGTGCCGCGCGGCAGCATGCGCAGGATGTATTCCGCGCCGATGACGGCGAACAGGTAGGACTTGGGGTTGCGGTTGAGGGTCGAGAAGAACACGTGGCCGCCCGGTTTCACCAGGGTGGCGGCCGCCTGCACGATCGAGGCGGGATCCGGCACGTGCTCGAGCATTTCCATGCAGGTGACGACGTCGAACTGGCCGGCTTCTTCAGCGGCCATTTCTTCGGCGGAGATGTGCTTGTAGCGTACTTCCACGCCCGATTCGAGGCTGTGCAGGTCGGCGACCTTCAGCGCCTTCTTCGACAGGTCGATGCCGGTCACCTTGGCGCCCTTGCGCGCCATGGCTTCGGACAGCACGCCGCCGCCGCAGCCGATGTCGATCACCTTCTTGCCCAGCAGCGGAGCGCGGGCATTGATCCACTCGAGGCGCAGCGGATTGATTTCGTGCAGCGGACGGAATTCGGACGTCGGGTCCCACCAGCGGTGGGCCAGTTCGCTGAATTTCTGGATTTCTAAGGGGTCTGCGTTCGTATTCATACTCGGGATGATACTGGAAATGATGAAGCTCACGGGCTGCCGCACGGAAAATATGTACGGGTGTGCCGGCAAAAATTGGGCACCCGCCTGCGCGGGTGCGACGGTCTTGGCGTTGCAGGATTCGATTACTGTTTCGTGTTCGCACTCTAAAGCGACGTCATCCCCGCGAAGGCGGGGATCCAGGTTCGTCGTGTGCCGCAAACGTTAGCATTCGCCAAAAACGAAAAAAAACCCCGCCAGGGCGGGGTCTTCCTGAAGCAATCGCGAGGGATTACTTGTTGACGGTACGGGTACCGACGACTTCGATTTCCACGCGGCGGTTCTTGGCGCGGCCGCTCGAGGTCTTGTTGTCGGCTTCAGGCTGCTTCTCGCCCTTGCCTTCGGTGTAGATGCGGTTCTCTTCCACGCCCTTGCCCTTCAGGTAGGCCTTGACGGCTTCGGCACGGCGGATCGACAGCTTCTGGTTGTAGGCGTCGGTGCCGATCGAGTCGGTGTGGCCGACGGCGATGATGACTTCCAGGTTCATGTCGCCCAGTTTCGAGACCAGTTCGTCGAGCGACGCCTTGCCGGCTGGCTTCAGGACGGCCTTGTCGAAGTCGAAGAAGGCGTCAGCCGAGTAGGACACTTTTTCCGAGGTCGGGACCGGAGCCGGTGCCGGGGCCGGTGCCGGGGCAGGCGCCGGAGCCTGGACGACCGGCGGTGGCGGCGGGGCCACGCACTTGCCGTTTTCCAGCTTTTCAGGCGGCACGCACAGCGGCGCGTCGCAGCCCGGGACCGCGTCTGCCGGGGTCCAGTAACCGGTGCGCCAGCACAGGCCGAAAGGATTGCGGGCGATCACGCCGCGGCTGTCCTGCACATAGGCGCTGTAGGGAGTGCGCGCCTGGATGTCCGTGGTCAGCGGTGCATACGGTGCATCGCTTTGGGCGTATACATTGCCCGCGATCGCAGCCGAAGCAGCGAGCATGAGGGTTGCCAGTTTATTCATGTTCTTTTTCCTTTCGGGGGATAAGTGCCTTGCGAAACTCAGCGGGGCGTTATGGTCAAGATACTAACACGTCCGGGGAAGGGAGCCAGTTTCGCATTATGAAACAATCAATTAATTTCCTGTCCATTTTGCCACATGCACCAAAAACGCACGACTGCACCTAAATCAAACTTGATGCATATTTTTATCAACGTTGTTTGGGCGCAACATTTGGTCAAGCGTGCTGGGCCGGCCTCGACAATCGTTGAACTGTCATGGCAGGAAAACGGAATTGTGCTAGCACTAACTGCCCCATGGTAGAATCATCCGTTGCAGTCAAGGGAACATCGATAAACCCGCTACGCGTTGCATCGTCGGCTTGCGATGCTCGCTGTACTTTTCGTACAGCTGTGCTTCTCAGCCAACGCTGCTGCCGCTCGCGACGGTTTCTCGACATTCCCTCAATAACCATTAGCCTGAAAGCAGTCGACCCGCCCAATGGATCAATTCGCAAAAGAAACAGTTCCCATTTCCTTAGAAGAAGAAATGCGCAAGAGCTACCTCGATTACGCGATGAGCGTGATCGTGGGCCGTGCTCTGCCGGACGTGCGCGACGGCCTCAAGCCGGTGCACCGCCGCGTGTTGTACTCGATGCACGAGAGTAACTACGCGCACAACCGTCCGTACGTGAAATGCGCGCGCGTGGTCGGCGACACCATGGGTAAGTACCACCCGCACGGCGACGCGTCGATCTACGACACGCTGGTGCGCATGGCGCAGGACTTCTCGCTGCGCTACACCCTGGTCGACGGCCAGGGCAACTTCGGCTCGATCGACGGCGACTCCGCCGCCGCAATGCGTTATACCGAGTGCCGCCTGGACAAGATCGCCAGCGAACTGCTGGCCGACATCGACAAGGACACCGTCGACTACCAGCCGAACTACGACGGCAAGGAAAAAGAGCCGACCGTCCTGCCGACCAAGATCCCGAACCTGCTCATCAACGGTTCCTCGGGCATCGCGGTGGGCATGGCCACCAACATCCCGCCGCACAACCTGTCGGAAGTCATCAACGGCGCCCAGCACCTGCTGAAGAACCCGGACTGCAGCATCGACGAACTGATCGAGCTGATCCCGGCGCCGGACTTCCCGACCGCCGGCATCATCTACGGCGTCTCGGGCGTGCGCGACGGTTACCGCACCGGCCGCGGCCGCGTGGTGATGCGCGCCAAGACCCACTTCGAGGAATACGGCAAGGACGGCGGCCGCGTCGCGATCATCATCGACGAGCTGCCCTACCAGGTAAACAAGAAATCGCTGCTCGAGCGCATCGCCGAAAACGTGCGCGACAAGAAGCTGGAAGGCATCAGCGACATCCGCGACGAGTCCGACAAGTCGGGCATGCGCGTGGTCATCGAACTGAAGCGCGGCGAAGTGCCGGAAGTGGTGCTGAACAACCTGTACAAGCAGACCCAGCTGCAGGACACCTTCGGCATGAACATGGTGGCGCTGGTCAACGGCCAGCCGAAGCTGCTGAACCTCAAGCAGATGCTCGAGTGCTTCCTGTCGCACCGCCGCGAAGTGGTCACCCGCCGCACCGTGTTCGAGCTGCGCAAGGCGCGCGAGCGCGGCCACATGCTGGAAGGCCTGGCGGTCGCGCTGGCCAACATCGACGACTTCATCGCCATCATCAAGGCCGCGCCGACGCCGCCGATCGCGAAGGTCGAGCTGATGCAGCGCGCCTGGGATTCGTCCCTGGTGCGCGAAATGCTGAACCGCACCGAGATGGGGGCGTCCGGCGGCATCGAGGCCTTCCGTCCGGAGCACCTGCCGAAGCACTACGGCATGCAGCTCGATGGCCTGTACAAGCTGTCCGACGAGCAGGCCCAGGAAATCCTGCAGATGCGCCTGCAGCGCCTGACCGGCCTGGAGCAGGACAAGATCATCAACGAGTACAAGGAGGTGATGGACCACATCGCCGACCTGCTCGACATCCTGGCCAAGCCGGAACGCGTCACGACCATCATCAGCGACGAGATGGCGCAGATCAAGTCGGACTACACCGAAAACGGCAAGGACCAGCGCCGCTCGGCCATCGAACACAACGCCAGCGACCTGGAAACCGAAGACCTGATCACCCCGCAGGACATGGTGGTCACGCTCTCGCACACGGGCTACATGAAGTCGCAGCCGATCGGCGAATACCGCGCCCAGAAGCGCGGCGGCCGCGGCAAGCAGGCGATGGCGACCAAGGACGAGGACTGGATCGACCAGCTGTTCATCGCCAACACCCACGACTACATGCTGTGCTTCTCGAACCGCGGCCGGATGTACTGGCTGAAGGTGTGGGAAGTGCCGCAGGGCTCGCGCAACTCGCGCGGCAAACCGATCGTCAACATGTTCCCGCTGCAGGACGGCGAGAAGATCACCGTGATCCTGCCGCTGTCGGGCGAGAACCGGACCTTCCCGGAAGACCACTACGTGTTCATGGCGACCTCGCTGGGCACCGTCAAGAAGACTCCGCTGAAGGACTTCAGCAACCCGCGCAAGGCCGGCATCATCGCGGTCGACCTCGACGACGGCGACGTTCTGGTGGGCGCGGCGCTCACCGACGGCCAGCACGACGTGATGCTGTTCTCGGACGGCGGCAAGGCCGTGCGCTTCGACGAGAACGACGTGCGTCCGATGGGCCGCACCGCGCGCGGCGTGCGCGGCATGAACCTGGAAGAGGGCCAGAACGTGATCGCCCTGCTGGTGGCCGAGAACGAGCAGCAGTCGGTGCTCACGGCCACCGAGAACGGCTATGGCAAGCGTACTCCCATCACCGAGTACACCCGCCACGGCCGCGGCACCAAGGGCATGATCGCGATCCAGCAGTCCGAACGCAACGGCAAGGTGGTGGCGGCGACCCTGGTCGACGCCAACGACGAGATCATGCTGATCACCACCGGCGGCGTCCTGATCCGTACCCGCGTGGCCGAGATCCGCGAGATGGGCCGCGCGACCCAGGGCGTGACCCTGATCGCGGTGGAGGACGGCACCAAGCTGTCCGGCCTGCAGCGCGTCGTCGAAACCGACCTCGAAGAGGTCGAGCTCGAACAGGCGCCGGAATAAGCCGAAGGGCCGCGTCGACGCGGCCCTTTTTTTCGCGCCGGCCCGGCCGGCGCAGCAACCCGAGACACCTACAACAATGAAAAAATTCGTCCTTGCCCTGACCGCCGCCGCCACTTTCGCGGCCTTTCCTTCGTTCGCGCTGGCCGCGCCAGGCGTCGACCCGCAGGCTGCCACCGCCGTCAAGGCCATGTTCAATGCCATGGAAATGCGCAAGAACATGAACGCCATGTACGCGCAGATGCAGCAGGCCATGCCGGCCATGATGCGCCAGCAGCTGGGCGGCATGATCCAGGCCGACCCCAAGCTCGACGCGCAGCAGAAGCAGGAAGCCATGGCCAAGGTCGAACGCTCGCTGCCGCACATGACCCAGTCGCTGGCGAAGATCTTCAACGATCCGGCCCTGGTCGACGCGATGATCGACGAAATGGTGCCGCTGTACGCCAACAACTACACGGTCGCCGAGATCAAGCAGCTGACCGCGTTCTACCAGAGCCCGGTGGGCCGCAAGATGATGACGCTCACGCCGAAGCTGGCGACCGAGGGCATGGCAGCCGCGCAGCGCGTGATGATGCCGCGCGTCGCCAAGCTGATGCAGGACATGGCCCAGGACGTACAGAAACCGTAAGCGCATAGAAAGGACCGCCGGATGGCGCAACACACGCAGGTATTCAATTTTTCGGCCGGCCCGGCCGTCCTCCCGAAGGAAGTGCTGCAGCAGGCGGCGAGCGAGATGCTCGACTGGCACGGCAGCGGCATGTCGGTGATGGAGATGAGCCACCGCGGTCCGGAATTCATTTCCATCTACCGGCAGGCGGAAAGCGACCTGCGCGAGCTGCTGGCGGTGCCGGCCAACTACAAGATCCTGTTCATGCAGGGCGGGGGACTGGCCCAGAACGCCATCATCCCGCTCAACATGGTCGGCTGCTGCCCGCAGCCGGCAACGATCGATTTCATCCATACCGGCTCGTGGTCGGGAAAATCGATCAAGGAAGCCAAGCGCTACGCCCACGTCAACGTCGCCGCCTCGAGCGAGGCGGACGGCTTCACCGGCGTGCCGCCGCAGGACACCTGGAACCTCACCTCGCACGCGGCCTACCTGCACATCTGCACCAACGAGACCATCGACGGCGTCGAATACAACTTCGTGCCCGATTCCAGGCCGAAGGTGCCGATCGTGGCCGACATGTCCTCGCACATCCTGTCGCGCCAGATCGACGTGTCGAAGTACGGCGTGATCTTCGCCGGCGCCCAGAAGAACATCGGCCCGGCCGGGCTGACCCTGGTGATCGTGCGCGACGACCTGCTGGACGACGCGTTGCCGATCTGCCCCTCGGCCTTCCACTGGCGCACCGTGGCCGAGCACGATTCCATGTTCAACACGCCGCCCACCTACGCGATCTACATCGCGGGCCTGGTGTTTGCCCACCTCAAACGCCAGGGTGGCGTGGAGGCGATGGAACAGCGTAATATTGAAAAAGCGCGCCTGCTGTACGAGGCGCTGGACGCCGACGACTTCTACCAGAACCGCGTCGCGCCCGAATACCGCTCGCGCATGAACGTACCGTTCTTCCTGCGCGACGAATCCCTGAACGACAAATTCCTGGCCGGCGCGAAGGAGCGCGGGCTGCTGCAACTGAAGGGCCACAAGTCCGTCGGCGGCATGCGGGCATCGATCTACAACGCGATGCCGCTCGAGGGTGTGCAGGCCCTCGTCGATTATTTGAACGAATTCGCGGGCCGGTAATCAGAGAGTCCCGCTGTTCGTAGGGTGGGCGGCTTTGCCGCCCACGCGGTGATACGCGAAATATGCGTCTCGTTCACGGTCCGTTGACCGCGTGGGCGTTCGTAATTCCGTGCATTGCCCGAAATTACCCCGCCCACCCTACGGAATAATACGAGCTTACGATGAATGACAAACTCACTCCCTTGCGCGAACAGATCGACGCGATCGACGCGCAAATCCTGGAACTCCTGAGCCGGCGCGGCCAGATCGCCCAGCAGGTCGGCCACGTGAAGGCCGAGACCAACGCCCCGGTGTTCCGTCCCGAACGCGAAGCCCAGGTGCTGCGCGGCGTGGCCGAGCGCAATCCCGGCCCGCTGAAGGACCGCGACGTCCAGACCATCTTCCGCGAGATCATGTCCTCCTGCCGCGCGCTGGAAAAGCGCGTGACGGTCGCCTACCTGGGGCCGTCGGGCACCTTCAGCGAGCAGGCCGTGTTCCAGCAGTTCGGCAGCGCCATCGAGACGCTGCCCTGCGTGTCGATCGACGAGGTGTTCCGCGCCACCGAGGCCGGCACCGCCGACTTCGGCGTGGTGCCGGTCGAGAACTCGTCCGAGGGCGCAATCAATCGCACCCTCGACCTGATGCTGGCCACCACCACCGTCATCAGCGGCGAGATCTCGATCCCGGTCCACCATAGCCTGATGACCAGAACCGGCAGCATGGAGGGCGTGACCGTCGTGTGCGCCCATTCGCAGGCGCTGGCCCAGTGCCAGGTGTGGCTCAATCTGCACCATCCGGACATCGAGCGCCGCGCGGTCGCCTCCAATGCGGAAGCGGCGATCCTGGCCAGCCAGGACCCGAGCGTGGCGGCGATCGCCAGCGAGATGGCGGGCGAGCGGTACAGCCTTGGCGTGGTGCAGGCCCACATCCAGGACGACCCGCACAACCGCACCCGCTTCGCCGTGATCGGCAGCCTGGAAACCGGCCCGTCCGGCCGCGACCATACCTCCATCGTGCTGGCCGTGCCGAACAAGGCCGGCGCCGTCTACAACCTGCTGGCGCCGCTCGCCAAGCACGCGGTGTCGATGACGCGCTTCGAATCGCGCCCGGCGCGCATCGGCACCTGGGAGTACTACTTCTACGTCGACATCGAGGGCCATGTGCACGATGCCGCCGTAGCCCGCGCCCTCGACGAACTGAAGGACAATGCCGCCTTCTTCAAGGTGCTCGGCTCCTACCCGCAAAGTCTTTAATTTTCATTTTTATTCGAGAGTCCCATGTCGCAATTCGGTCCAGATTACGTCCGCGCCATCGCCCCTTACCAGGCCGGCAAACCCATCGCTGAAGTCGCCCGCGAGTTCGGCCTCGACGAAGCCAAGATCGTCAAGCTCGCCTCCAACGAGAACCCCTTCGGTATCCCGGAATCGAGCCGCGCCGCGATGGCGCAGGCCGCCGCCGACCTCGGCCGCTACCCGGACGCCAACGGCTTCGAGCTCAAGGCTGCCTTGTCCGCACGCTACGACGTCCCGGCCGACTGGATCACCCTGGGCAACGGCAGCAACGACATCCTGGAAATCGCCGCCCACGCCTTCGTGCAGAAGGGCGAATCCGTGGTGTATGCGCAGTACTCCTTCGCCGTGTACGCGCTGGCCACCCAAGGCGTGGGCGCGCGCGCGATCGTGGTCGCGGCCAAGGACTACGGCCACGACCTCGACGCGATGGCGGCCGCCATCGAGCCTGATACCCGTCTGGTCTTCATCGCCAACCCGAACAACCCGACCGGCACCTTCATCCCGGCGGCCGAGATCGAAGCCTTCCTGCAGAAAGTGCCGGCCAACGTGGTCGTGGTGCTGGACGAGGCCTATAACGAATACCTGGCGCCGGAGCACCAGTTCGAGTCGAGCCAGTGGGTGCGCAAGTACCCGAACCTGATCGTCTCGCGCACCTTCTCCAAGGCCTACGGCCTGGCCGGCTTGCGCGTGGGCTTCGCCATCGCCCAGCCGGCGGTGACCGACCTGATGAACCGCATCCGCCAGCCCTTCAACGTCAATTCGCTGGCGCAGGCCGCTGCGATCGCCGCGCTGAACGACAAGGGCTTCCTGGAGAAGGGCGCGCAGAACAATGCGGAAGGCTACAAGCAGCTGACCGCCGCTTTTGATGAACTCGGCCTGCAGTACGTACCATCGTTCGGCAACTTCGTGCTGGTGAAGGTCGGTGACGACGACCAGGCCGGCGCCCGCGTCAACCTGGCGCTGCTCAAGCAGGGCGTGATCGTGCGCCCGGTCGGCAACTACGGCCTGCACCAGTGGCTGCGCATCTCGATCGGCCTGCCGGAAGAGAACGCCGCCTTCATCGCAGCGCTGAAGAGAGTGCTGGCTTGAAAATCGAGCGGCTCGTCGTCGTCGGCGTCGGCCTGATCGGCGGTTCCTTCGCGCTGGCCCTCAAGCAGGCCGGCGTGGTGCGCACCGTGGCTGGCTTGGGCCGTGAGCCGGAAGCGATGGCGCGTGCGCTCGCGCTGGGCATCGTGGACGAGGTCTGCGAGACTCCGCAGCAAGCGTTGCGCGGCGCCGACCTGGTGCTGCTGGCTGCGCCGGTCGGGCAGACCGGGGCCATCCTCGCCGCGCTGCTGCCATACCTGGAACCGCACACCGTCGTGACCGATGCCGGCAGCACCAAGTGCGACGTGGTGGCCAGCGCGCGTGCGGCGCTGGGCGAGCGCATCGGGCAGTTCGTGCCCGGCCACCCGATTGCAGGCAGCGAGTCCAACGGTCCGGATGCGGCCCGTGCGGAGCTCTACCGTGGCAAGAAGACCGTGCTCACCCCGCTGCCGGAAAACTCGGCAGGCGACGTCGAGCGCGTGGCCGCCGCCTGGCGCCACTGCGGGTCGCTCATCCATACCCTGAGCCCCCACGACCACGACCGCGTATTCGCCGCCGTCAGCCACCTGCCGCACCTGCTGGCCTACGCGCTGGTGGACGACATCGCCGCCAAGCCGCACGCCAGCCTGCTGTTCCAATACGCCGCCAGTGGCTTCCGCGACTTCACCCGGATTGCCGGTTCCTCGCCCGAAATGTGGCGTGACATCAGCCTGGCCAACCGCGAGGCCTTGCTCACCGAGCTCGATGCATATCTGGCACAATTGACTTCATTGCGGGCGACGCTCGCCGCCGCCGACGGACGCGGCCTTGAAACCGTATTCGCCAACGCGCAGCGTGCGCGGCGCGAATGGGTCGAGGCCATCGAGGCCGGCTCGCCGCCGCCCCCGCAGAACCAGGATACAGAATGACGCAGTCTAAACACTACCCGCAGCACATCGACCTCGAACCCGTGATCCACGTGGAAGGGGCGGTGCGCCTGCCGGGTTCCAAGAGCATCTCGAACCGCACGCTGCTGCTGGCCGCGCTGTCGGAGGGAACGACCACCATCCACGACCTGCTGGCCTCGGATGACACCATGGTGATGCTGGGCGCGCTGCGCTCGCTGGGCATCAAGTGGGATGAAGTCGACGAGCGTACCGTGGTCGTGCACGGCAACGGCGGCGTGCTGCCGATTCACGAGGCCGACCTCTTCATGGGCAATGCCGGCACCGCGATCCGTCCGCTGACGGCCGCGCTGGCCGTGATCGGCGGCGACTACACCCTGCATGGCGTCTCGCGCATGCACGAGCGCCCGATCGGCGACCTGGTCGACGCGCTCAATGAGGTCGGCGCCCAGATCGAGTACACGGGCGAGCAGGGCTTCCCGCCGCTGCGCATCCGCCGCGGCCATATCCACGCCAACCGCATGTCGGTGCGCGGCAACGTGTCGAGCCAGTTCCTGACCGCGCTCCTGATGGCGGCGCCGCTGATGGCGACAAGTCACGCGGTGTCGATCGACGTGGTCGGCGAGCTGATCTCCAAGCCCTATATCGAAATCACCCTGAACCTGATGCGCCGCTTCGGCGTCACGGTCGAGCAGAACGGCTGGGCCTCGTTCACCGTGCATCCGGGCCAGCGCTACCAGTCGCCCGGCAGCATCCACGTCGAGGGCGATGCTTCCTCGGCTTCCTACTTCCTGGCGGCCGGCGCGATCGCGGGCGGCCCGGTGCGCGTCGAAGGCGTGGGCGAGAACAGCATCCAGGGCGACGTGCGCTTCGCCGACGCGCTGGAACGGATGGGCGCCATCGTCACGCGCGGCGAGAACTGGATCGAAGCGCGCTCGAACGGCGTCTTGAGGGCGATCGATGCGGACTTCAACCACATTCCCGACGCCGCCATGACCATCGCGGTGGCCGCGCTGTACGCCGACGGCCCGAGCACCCTGCGCAACATCGCCAGCTGGCGCGTGAAGGAAACCGACCGCCTGGCCGCGATGGCGACGGAACTGCGCAAGGTCGGCGCCGAGGTGGAGGAGGGGCCGGACTACATCCGCATCACCCCGCCGGAGCAGCTCAAGCCCGCCACCATCGACACCTACGACGACCACCGGATGGCGATGTGCTTCTCGCTGGCCTCGCTCGACGGCAAGGCGCGGCGCGGCAACGCGATGCGCATCAACGACCCGAAATGCGTGGCCAAGACCTTCCCGGAATACTTCGAAGCCTTCGCCGGCATTGCGAAGAACGAACTGTTTTGAACACGGTCGCGCGGGGGAGCCAGTAAAATAGACAACTGGACCGTTTTACCCCCGCGACCATCACATGCCAAATAATCCCATTCCCGTCATCGCCATCGACGGCCCGACCGCTTCCGGCAAGGGCACCGTCGCCGCCAAGGTGGCCGAGCGCCTCGGCTTCCACCTGCTCGACTCGGGCGCCCTGTACCGCCTGACGGCGCTGCAGGCGATCCGCCGCGGCCTTGAATTGCGCGACGAACACGGCATCGCCAAGCTGGCCGAACACCTGCCGGCGCGCTTCGTCGGCGGCGACATCTTCCTCAACAACGAGAACGTCACGGGAGCGATCCGGGCGGAAGAAGTTGGCAACATGGCATCGAAGATCGCCGCGCTGCCGACCGTGCGCCAGGCCCTGTTCGGCCTGCAACTGGGCTTTCGCGAGACGCCCGGCCTGGTGGCCGACGGGCGCGATATGGGCACGGTGATCTTTCCCGGCGCGAAATTAAAAGTGTTCTTGACCGCAAGCGTCGAGGCGCGTGCGCAACGCCGGTATAAGCAATTGATTGACAAAGGATTTTCTGCTAATATGGACGATCTGCTGAAGGATTTGACCGAGCGGGACGAGCGCGACACCAAGCGCGCCATCGCTCCCCTGGTCCCGGCAGCGGATGCGCACTTGCTCGATACCTCGAACATGTCGGCCGCGGAAGCGGTCGAACGGGTGTTGGCGTGGTATGCGCACAAGTGAGTTTCAAAGTTTGAAATGACGGGGCAAGGCTGGCTTGGCTAGCTGAAAGACCGTCATTCCGGCGTAGGCCGGAATCCAATTTCGGTGAGTCGCCGTTGGCTCGAGTCATCGCCGTGGCGACTGCGCTGCGAAAATTGGGTCCCCGCCTTCGCGAGGACGACGTGCAGGGGGAAATGGTCAGAATGACATTTTCACTGCGCGTTGTCCTTGTTGGTGCCTGCGGCGGCAATTCCGCCATCGCAGGTGTGTGTCAACCTAACCCCAGTTCAGTCCGCACCATTGCCGGCCTGCTGGGCTAACTCGAGTAATAACCTTTATGTCTACTGCAACCAATCAAGATACCGGCATGGAAAGCTTCGCCGCCCTGTTCGAAGAATCGCTGTCGCGTCAGGACATGCGTTCGGGCGAAGTCATCTCGGCTGAAGTCGTGCGCCTGGATCACAACTTCGTGATCGTCAACGCCGGCCTGAAGTCGGAAGCCTTCATTCCGGTCGAAGAATTCAAGAATGACCAGGGCGAACTGGAAGTCCAGATCGGCGACTTCGTTTCCGTGGCCATCGAATCGCTGGAGAACGGTTTCGGCGATACCATCCTGTCGCGCGACAAGGCCAAGCGCCTGGCATCGTGGCTGGCTCTGGAAAAAGCAATGGAGTCGGGCGAGATCGTCACCGGCACCGTCAACGGTAAAGTCAAGGGCGGCCTGACCGTCCTGACCAACGGCATCCGCGCATTCCTGCCGGGTTCGCTGGTCGACACCCGTCCGGTCAAGGACACCACCCCGTTCGAAGGCAAGACCCTGGAATTCAAGGTCATCAAGCTGGACCGCAAGCGTAACAACGTCGTCCTGTCGCGTCGCGCCGTCATCGAAGCATCGATGGGCGAAGAGCGTGCGAAGCTGATGGAAACCCTGAAAGAAGGCACCGTGGTCACCGGCGTCGTCAAGAACATCACCGACTACGGTGCGTTCGTCGACCTGGGCGGCATCGACGGCCTGCTGCACATCACCGACCTGGCATGGCGTCGCGTGCGTCACCCGTCGGAAGTGCTGTCGGTTGGCCAGGAAATCACCGCCAAGGTCCTCAAGTACGACCAGGAAAAGAACCGCGTCTCGCTGGGCGTCAAGCAGCTGGGCGACGATCCGTGGACCGGTCTGTCGCGTCGCTACCCGCAGGGCACCCGTCTGTTCGGCAAGGTCACCAACCTGACCGACTACGGCGCGTTCGTGGAAGTCGAGCAGGGCATCGAAGGCCTGGTGCACGTCTCGGAAATGGACTGGACCAACAAGAACGTGGCTCCGAACAAGGTTGTCCAGCTGGGCGACGAAGTCGAAGTCATGGTCCTGGAAATCGACGAAGAGCGTCGCCGTATCTCGCTGGGCATGAAGCAGTGCAAGGCGAACCCATGGGACGACTTCGGCATGACCCACAAGAAGGGCGACAAGGTCAAGGGTTCGATCAAGTCGATCACCGACTTCGGCGTGTTCATCGGCCTGCCGGGCAACATCGACGGCCTGGTGCACCTGTCGGACCTGTCCTGGACCGAAGCCGGCGAAGAAGCCGTGCGCAAGTTCAAGAAGGGCGACGAGCTGGAAGCAGTCGTGCTGGCAATCGACGTCGAGCGCGAGCGTGTCTCGCTGGGCGTCAAGCAGCTGGAAGGCGACCCGTTCAACAACTTCGCTTCGCTGAACGACAAGGGCACCCTGGTCACCGGCACCGTGAAATCGGTTGAGCCGAAGGGCGCCGTGATCGCGCTGAACGACGAAGTCGAAGGCTACCTGCGCGCTTCGGAAATCTCGCGTGACCGCGTGGAAGACGCCGGCACCCACCTGAAAGTGGGCGACAAGGTCGAAGCCCTGGTCATCAACATCGATCGCAAGGCTCGCAGCATCCAGCTGTCGATCAAGGCGAAAGACAATGTCGAGACCCAGGAAGCAATGAGCAAGCTGGCAGCCGACAACAGCGCCGCTTCGGGCACCACCAGCCTGGGCGCACTGCTGAAGGCCAAGTTCGACAACAAAGGTTAATTCCTTTCCGAGGCGACCAGATGACCAAGTCCGAGCTGATCAACCGCCTGGCTGAGCGCTACTCTCAGCTGGTGGCGAAAGATGCGGAGTTTGCCGTCAAGACCATCCTCGATGCGATGACGAATGCTCTCGCGAGCGGCCAGCGCATCGAGATCCGTGGTTTCGGCAGCTTTGCGCTGAACAGCCGGCCGCCACGCATCGGCCGCAACCCGAAGTCCGGCGACAAGGTGATGGTGCCCGAAAAACGGGTGCCCCACTTCAAGCCGGGCAAGCAGTTGCGCGAGCGGGTGGACGCGATGGTCGGGCAACCGATCATGGAAGACTGAGTCGTCTGCTAGCTGGACGGAGTCTGCCGCAGGCAGACAAAAACGGCGTCCCTTCGGGGATGCCGTTTTTTTTCGTGTTGAGCTAACGGTCCCCACAATGCGCCGTGTAGTGTCAGCCCATCCTCGTACCAAGTACCGCCGAGCACCCCGACGCCTTTTGAAATATCATGTCGGATATGCGACACTTCGCCTTTGCGCACCCAAACAGCGGACACTGCTGATGAAATTTGTCTCGACCATTGTTGGCCTCATCCTGTTCGTCCTGTTCTTCGGCTTCGCCCTGAAGAACACCCAGGAAGTCGACCTGCATTTCTTCCTCGACTACGAGCTGCGCGGCCCGCTCGTGCTGATGCTGCTGGCCTTCTTCGTTGCCGGCGCCGCACTCGGCATCCTGGCGCTGACACCGACCGTGTTCCGCCAGCGCCGCCAGACCTCGCAGCACAAGAACACCATCCAGGCCCTGCAAAGCGCCGCCGGCACCGGCAACGCGCAGCCGGCACCGGATGCCGTGAACCCGGCGCAGAAGCTGGCCCAATAAGCCGCCGCGCGCCAACACAGAACAAGAACATATGGAATTCGAACTCTGGATGCTGCTTGGCATCCCATTCTTCTTCGGCCTCGGCTGGATTGCCGCCCGCGTCGACATCAGCTCGCTGGTCTTCGAATCGCGCACCCTGCCGCGCGGCTACTTCAAGGGCCTGAACCACCTGCTCAACGACCAGCCCGACAAAGCCATCGATTCCTTCATCGAGATCGTCAAGCTCGACCCCGAATCGGCCGACATGCACTTTGCCCTCGGTAACCTGTTCCGCCGCCGCGGCGAGACCGAGCGCGCCATCCGCGTCCACCAGAACCTGCTGGCGCGTCCCGACCTGCCCGGCGAGCAGAAGGCCCACGCCCAGTACGAACTCGGCATGGACTACCTGAAAGCCGGCCTGCTCGACCGCGCCGAGGAAACCTTCAACCTGCTGGTCGACACCCCCTTCGAGGTGCAGGCGCGGCGCGCGCTTCTGGAAATTTACCAGCGCGAAAAGGAATGGCGCCGCGCGATCGACGTGGCCAACGGCCTGCAGGAGTCTGGCGCCGGTGCGCGCCAGAAGGAAATCGCGCAGTTCTACTGCGAGCTGGCCCAGGACGCCCTGGTGCACCTGCAGCCGAGCGACGCCATGCAGCTGCTCGACAAGGCTTTGCAGGCCGACCGCTCCAGCGTGCGCGCCACCATCCTGATCGGCGACGCCCAGCTGGCCCAGGGCGACACCGAGGCGGCCCTGGTCACCTGGCGCCGCGTCGAGCAGCAGAGCGTGCCGCACGTGGCCCTGGTGGCGCAACGCCTGATGGACGGCTACCGCAAAGTCGGCAGGCCGCAGGAAGGCGTCAACCTGCTGCGGTCCTACCTGGCGGAAGCGTCTTCCATTGACCTGATCGAGGTGGTGTTCAAGGCCGTGATCGAACTCGACGGCGTGGAAGCGGCCAAACAGCTGGTGGTCGAAGAGCTGCGCCGCAGCCCGACCCTGCTGGGGCTGGACAAGCTGCTGGAAGCGCACCTGATGGATGCCCGCACCGAAGTATGGGAAGAGCTGTCGATGGTCAAGAACCTGGTGCAGCGCTACACCCAGAAGCTGGCGCGCTACCAGTGCAGCCACTGCGGCTTCAAGGCGCGCCAGTTCTACTGGCAGTGCCCGGGCTGCAGCCGCTGGGAAACCTATCCGCCGCGCCGTACCGAAGAACTCAATGTGATGAACTGACGCAGCACGCCCATGACCGATCCGATTCCGAGCCGCCTGCTGGCGGCAGACAGCTTCCGCCGCGAGGCGGCCCCCGAACTTTCCCGCGTGCGCCTGCTCGTCGTGGGCGACGTCATGCTCGACCGCTACTGGTTCGGCGACGTCTCGCGCATCTCGCCGGAAGCCCCGGTGCCGGTGGTGCGCATCGAGCGCCGCGAGGAGCGCCTGGGCGGCGCCGCCAACGTGGCGCGCAACGCCGCCGCGCTGGGCGCGCACACGGGCCTCTTGGGCGTGACCGGCAACGACGAGGCCGGCGACGAGGTCGAAAAGCTGCTGCGCGAAGCGTCCATCCATAGCTACCTCAAGCGCGACGACGCGATCTCCACCATCATCAAGCTGCGCGTCATCGGCCGCCAGCAGCAGATGGTGCGCATCGATTTCGAGGATGCGCCGACCGAAACCGTGCTGGTCGAGAAGCTCGACCAGTTCCGTGCGCTGCTGCCCGACTACGACGTCGTGATCCTGTCCGACTACAACAAGGGCGCGCTGGCGAACGTGGCCGAAATGGTCAGGGAAGCCCGCGCCTCCGGCAAGATCGTGCTGGTCGACCCGAAGGGCGACGACTTCAGCCCTTACCGCGGCGCCAGCATGCTGACGCCGAACCGCTCGGAACTGCAGCGCGTGGTCGGCACCTGGAAGACCGAAGAGCAATTGACCGAGAAGGCGCAGCGCCTGCGCGCCGAGCTGGAGCTGGACGCACTGCTGCTGACGCGTTCGGAAGAGGGCATGAGCCTGTACACGGCCGGTGAGGTGCTGCACGTACATGCCGATGCGCGCGAAGTGTTCGACGTCTCGGGCGCCGGCGACACCGTCATCGCGACGCTCGCCGCGATGCTGGGCGCGGGCGCGCCGCTGGCCGAAGCGTTGGCCACCGCCAACCGCGCCGGCGGCATCGTGGTCGGCAAGCTGGGTACGGCGACCGTTACTCGCGAAGAACTTTTCGCGGGCTGAGTCGCGCGCTTGAGTTCGCTCAAGCCGGGGGCGTCAACGGCTGCCCGGCAGCTCCGTTAGTGCGTGGATGGATGGCGTCGCCGTCCATCGACCGACAATCTACGGAGAACATTCAATGATCAAGAAACTGATATTCGCTATTGCCGCGCTGGTCGCCTCGACCGGCATCGCCTTTGCCCAGGTCGACGTCAACAAGGCCGATGCGGCCGCGCTGGACGGCATCAAGGGCGTGGGCCCAAGCATGTCGAAGATGATCCTCGACGAGCGCGCCAAGGGCGAATTCAAGGACTGGGCCGACTTCCAGCAGCGCGTCAAGGGCGTGGGCGACAAGAAGGCGATGAAGCTGTCCGAGGCGGGCCTGGTCGTCAACGGCAAGCCGATGGAGGCTGGTGCCGCCAAGCCGGCCAAGGCCGAGAAAACCTCGGCCAAGGCCGAGGCCAAGCCGGCCGGGCAGAAGGCGATGTAAGAAGCAGAACACCCGCGGCGACGCGGGTTTTTTTTCGATCCTGGCGCGAACGCCGGCTTACTGGCGAATGCGGATGTCGATGTCTACCCGCGGGGCGCGCCGACCGTAGTCCGGGTAGTAATTGCTGTTAGCAGGGTAATAGCCCTGATAGACAACCGGGCGCGCATCGTAGCGCTCGCGGTAGCGCCGATCGTCATGGCGCCGCGCATGGTAGCGGTCGGGGCGCTTGCATTTGCGCTTTTCCTTGTATTCGCCTTTCTTCCATTTCTGCTCGACCTTGCAGTGTCCGTCCCAGTAGGTCTGCTTGTATTCGCGGCCGTGACGGCCGCCTTTCCACGGATCCGCCATGGCGGCGGACGACACCGATACGAGCGCAAGCAACAACAGTGAGGTGGCGGTTTTCTTCATGATGGAACTCCTTGTGTGCCTGGCTCCATACTAGACGAGCCCGGCCGGTGTTCCGCTGCGACTGTGTGATCGAATGTTACAGGGCGCCGGACTACGCCGTGAGACCGCCCGGCCTGACTCGCGCTTGTTCATGGTTTGACCCGCATGTTTGCGTGAACTAACTGACGAATTTGAGTGTGTACGCAGCACTCATGCTATATTTCCCCGCAGAAATATTCGTTGTTTAATCAGCAGGTTTCTCAGATCGCATCATTCCATGAAAAAAAAGTCCCTCACCATCGGCATGCGCCTGGCAGTCGGCTATGGCGCCGTGTTCTTCCTGATGATCATCCTGACCGCCCTGGCCGTCAGCCGCGTCGGCCACATCGACAGCATCCTCAACCATATCAACGAGGTCAACAACGTCAAGCAGCGCTATGCGATTAATTTCCGCGGCAGCGTGCACGATCGCGCCATTGCGCTGCGCGACGTGGTGCTGGCAGCCGATCCGGCCGCAGCCGGGGCTCCGATCAAGCTCATCCGGGTCCTGGACGAGAACTATACGCGCTCGGCCGAGCCCATGGACAAGCTGTTCCGGGAGCTGCCGGACACCCTCCCGGCCGAGAAGGAAGCGCTGGCCGCGATCAAGGAACAGGAGCGCCGTACCGAGCCGCTGATCGAGCGCGTGATCGCCCTGCACGCCGCCGGCGAGGCCCAGCAAGCCGCCGCGCTGCTGTCGCAGGGAGCGGCGCCGGCCTTCGTGGACTGGCTGGCCAGCATCAACGCCTTCATCGACATGCAGGAGAAATTGAACAATGAACAAGCCCTGGGTGCGCGCCAGATGGCATCGGGCTTCTTCGGCTGGATGACCCTGCTGTGCCTGGGCGCGATCGCCGCCGGCGCGGCCGGCGCCTGGATCATCACGCGCGGCCTGCTGCGCCAGCTCGGCGGCCAGCCGGACTACGCCGCCTCGATCGCCGGCGCCATCGCCGCCGGCGACCTCGGCGTGCAGATCGAGACCGTGCCCGGCGACCGCGCCAGCCTGCTGTACGCCATGCAGGGCATGCGCGACAGCCTGGTCGACATCGTCGGGCAGGTACGCCACGGCACCCTGAACATGGCCAGCGTCTCGACCGAGATCGCGGACGGCAACCGCGACCTGTCGCAGCGTACCGAACGCCAGGCCGGCACCCTGGAAGCCACCACCGCCTCGGTCGAGCAGCTCACCGCCACCGTGCGCCAGAACGCCGACCATGCGCGCCAGGCCAATGCGCTGGCGGAGTCGGCGTCCGAAGTGGCCCTGCGCGGCGGCGCCGTGGTGTCCCAGGTGGTCGAGACCATGGCCTCGATCAACGAATCGTCGAAGCGGATCGTCGACATCATCGGTGTCATCGACGGCATCGCCTTCCAGACCAATATCCTGGCGCTGAACGCGGCCGTGGAAGCGGCGCGCGCCGGCGAGCAGGGGCGCGGCTTCGCCGTGGTGGCGACCGAAGTGCGCAGCCTGGCGCAGCGCTCGGCCAGCGCGGCCAGGGAGATCAAGCTTCTCATCGGCAGCTCGGTCGAGCGGGTCGACGCCGGCGCCCGCCTGGTGGACGAGGCCGGCAGCACGATGAACGACATCGTCGCCTCGGTGCGCCGCGTTACCGACATCATGGCCGAGATCACCCGCGCCAGCGCCGAGCAGAGCGCCGGCATCGGCCAGGTCAACGCGGCCATCGGCCAGATGGACGAGGCCACCCGCCAGAACGCCGCGCTGGTGCAGCAGGCCACCGCCGCAGCGGCGGCGCTGGAAGAAGAGGCGGAGCGCCTGGCGCAGGTGGTGAGCGTGTTCCGCCTGGAGGCGGCGAACGACGGGACGCGGCCGGCGCTGCTGGCGATCGCCCGCCGTTGATCCGCGCTGCGCGCGTGCCGCATGTATTGACTGACACCGATCGAACCGCATGAGAAGATGTGCCCGTCACCGCACTCCACAAACCAGAAAGGTATTCATGCCTCACGCCCGCATCTCTTCCTCCCTGCTGGCCGCATTGCTCGCGATCGGCGCCGGCACCGCCGCCGCCGCACCGGCCAACCCGGCAGCGCCCGACGTCAAGCGCCAGCAGCCCCAGATCAACAAGATCCTCTCCGAGATCTCGGCCAAGCGCATGGAAGCCTATGTCGCCAAGCTGGTGAGCTTCGGCACCCGCCACACGATGTCGGAAACCGAATCGGACACGCGCGGCATCGGCGCCGCGCGCCGCTGGATCAAGGCCGAGCTGGAGCGCTGCGGCGCCGGCACGCCCCTGCAGGTCGCTTTCGACAGCCACATCGCCCCGGTCGGGCCGCGCATCTCGCGCCCGACCGAGATCGTCAACGTGGTCGCCACGCTGCCCGGCACCCAGGAAGCCTCGAAGGACCGCATCTACGTGGTCAGCGGGCACTATGATTCGCGCGTCAGCGACGTGATGAACTACACCGCCGACGCCCCGGGCGCCAACGACGACGCCTCCGGCACCGCGGCCACCATGGAACTGGCCTGCGTCATGGCCAGGCACAAGTTCGACGCCACCATCGTGTTCATGGCGGTGGCCGCCGAGGAGCAGGGCCTGCTGGGCGCGCGCCACTGGGCCACCCAGGCGCGCCAGAAGAACCTGAACATCGCCGGCATGTTCACCAACGACATCATCGGCAGCTCGCGCGCCGACAATGGCAAGGTGGACAACAAGCAGGTGCGCCTGTTCTCGCAGAGCATCCCGGCCACCAAGGAAATGAGCGAGACCGTGCGCCAGCTGGTGGCCACCGGCGGCGACAGCGATTCGCTCTCGCGCCAGCTGGGCCGCCACACCAAGGAGATGGGCGAGCGCTACGTGAAGGGCTTCAAGGTGTCGGTGATCCACCGCGCCGACCGCTACCTGCGTGGCGGCGACCACATGCCCTTCCTGGAGCAGGGTTATGCCGCGCTGCGTTTCACCGAGCCGGCCGAGGACTTCGCGCACCAGCACCAGGACCTGCGTACCGAAAACGGCAAGGTCTACGGCGACCTGATCGAGTTTAATGATTACGACTACATCGCCAAGGTGACCAAGGTGAACGCCGCGACGCTGGCCTCGCTGGCGCTGGCCCCGGCGGCGCCGCAGAACGTCAAGCTGCGCACCGACAAGCTGACCAACGATTCGACCCTGGTGTGGCAGGCGAATGCCGAGCCGGACGTGGCGGGCTACCGCATCGTCTGGCGCGACACCACCGCGGCCGACTGGCAGGGCGCGAAGTGGGTCGGCAACGTGCTGGAAGCGACGATCGACCTGTCGAAGGACAATGTGTTCTTCGGCGTGCAGGCGGTCGACAAGGACGGCAACGTGAGCGTCGCCACCTATCCGCTGCCGCAGCGCTAATCCGGCGCAGCGCGGCACTGGGCCGGCCCTGCGGGGCCGGTCCGGTGCGGCCCGATACGCCACCTTGCCGTCCGGATTAAAATAGCGGTTTAGGAAATCGCGAGAGAGCAAGGAATGGCTTACAAGACCATCGAAGACACGATCGGCAACACCCCGCTGGTGCAGCTGGTGCGCCTGCCCGGCGCCGACGCCGCCGCGCGCAACAACATCATCCTCGGCAAGCTCGAAGGCAACAACCCGGCCGGTTCGGTGAAGGACCGCGCCGCCATGTCGATGCTGCGCGGCGCGGAAGAGCGCGGGCAAATCAAGCCGGGCGACACCCTGATCGAAGCGACCAGCGGCAACACCGGCATCGCACTGGCGATGGCCGCCGCCATCCGCGGCTACAAGATGGTGCTCCTGATGCCGGACAACCTGTCGGTCGAGCGGCGCCAGAGCATGGCCGCCTACGGCGCCAGGATCATCCTCACCCCGAAGTCGGGCGGCATGGAATACGCGCGCGACATGGCCGAACAGATGCAGAAGAACGGCGAGGGCATCATCCTCGACCAGTTCGGCAACCAGGACAATCCGCGCGCCCATTACGAGAGCACCGGCCCGGAAATCTGGCGCGACACCGAAGGCCGCGTCACCCATTTCGTCAGCGCCATGGGCACCACTGGCACCATCATGGGCGTGTCGCGCTACCTGAAGGAGCAGAACCCGGCGGTGCGCATCATCGGCGCCCAGCCGGAAGAAGGCTCGTCGATCCCGGGCATCCGCAAGTGGCCGGAAGCCTACCTGCCGAAAATCTACGACAAGGCGCGCGTGGACCAGGTGGAGCCCGTGAGCCAGGCTGCGGCCGAGCAGATGGCGCGCCGGTTGGCGGCGGAAGAGGGCATCTTCTGCGGCATCTCGGCGGCGGGCGCCTGCGAAGTGGCGCTGCGCATTTCCCAGACGGTGGAGAACGCGACCATCGTGTTCGTGGTGTGCGACCGGGGCGATCGCTACCTGTCGACGGGCGTGTTCCCGGCTTGAAGCGTCCGGTTCCGCATAACGAAAAAAAGCCATCCTGACGGATGGCTTTTTATTTTGTGCAACTTCCTGCACGTCCGGATGGTTCGCCCGCGGCGGTCCCGCGTTCGCAAGCAAGCGGCAAGGACGGGCGGCGCAGGGCAGGCCGAGGCCTGCCACGCTGCCGCGGCGCGCTTACGCCTCTTTCGGAGCGGCGCCTTCTTTCGGCTTGAACTGCTTGTCGCTGATGCGGAACTTGGCGCGGCGGTCGCCCATGAGGTAGCGCAGGTCGCGGATCGACAGGTCGCTCACTTCATGCATGCGGATCAGGAGCGAAGCGCCGACCGGCAGGCGGTGGTGGCGGATCTTCGAGATCACCGGTGGGGCGACTTCGAGCGCGCGCGACAGGGCGGCGTCGTTCTTCAGGCGCAGGTTCTCGATCAGGGTGTCGAGCAGGCGGTTCGGGTTGTACTGCAGGAGCTCATCGGACTCCGAATCGCTATTCATATCAATGCCGACTTGGTTTGTCATGATTCAATATCCTATTTTGGGTTGGACGGAGCCCCATGCGGCGCTCGGCTCCAGGCGACGTTATTTCGTAATTATCTATTCAATTGTACAACTAATTTCTAATCTGATACTCAGTAGCAATAACGATCAGATTGATTTATTCAGTATTGTTGTCTTGCCGCAACAATAGCCGCAATGCAATTCTCTCACAAACTCACGGAAATAATAATTGTTTTTTGGTTAATCATGAGTGTAGTGCCTACCGGGCTTTGATGCCGCACGGTATGAAAATGACTGACAGAGTGCTAAGAAAAGCGGGAGTATGACCCCGGCAAGGGTGTTTCTACAGAGAATCTGAAGAAAAGGGGCGCATACCCCCGGGGAGTATGGGAGCAGGAAGATGGACGATCAGGAAAGAAAAGGCGGGAGCGTCGTTACAAATCGATACAAAGTTTCCCGCCTTGCAATGCTCAACCGCCGCGTGAAGCGCGCACCGCGCGGCCGAGTTCGATCACCGACATGGCATAGAAATAACTGCGGTTGTACTTGGTGATGGCAAAGAAGTTATCGTCGGCCACCCAGTACTCGGTCGGCTCCGCGCCGTTCTGCAGGTCGACCAGCCCGTACAGGCGCTCGGCACGTAGTGCGTTGGCCGGCGTGACGCCGGCGGCGCGCAGCTCTTCGGGGCGCAGGGTCGCCTTCAGGCCGCGCTCGAGCAGGGGCTCCCAGGCATGGTTCGGCGACACGTCGGCCGGCGTGACCGGACTGCCGCGGTGTTCCGGATTCCAGCCGTGCTGGATCAGGAAGTTGGCCACGCTGCCGATCGCATCCTCGGTCGATTGGCGCAGGTCGATGTGGCCGTCCTTGTTGAAATCGACGCCGTACTTCAGGATACTTCCCGGCATGAACTGCGGCATGCCGACCGCGCCGGCAAACGAGCCCAGCAGCGAGAAGGGTTCCACGCCGTGCTCGCGCGAGAAGATCAGGGTGTTGGCCAATTCGCTGCGGAAGAAGGCCATGCGCGCGGCCCGGTTCGGCGTTTCGGGATAGGCAAAAGCGAGCGTGGCCAGGGTGTCGAGCACGCGGAACTTGCCGGTGTCGCGGCCGTAGATGGTCTCGATGCCGATGATGCCGACGATGATCTCGGCCGGCACGCCATAAGCCGCTTCCGCACGTGCCAGCGTGTCGGCGTTCTCGTTCCAGAAGCGCACGCCGGCGGCGATGCGGATCGGCTCGATGAAGCGGTCGCGGTAGACCTGCCAGTTCTTCGGCTTGCCCGGCGGGGCGGGCTTGACCAGCTGTACCGCCGAATCGATGAAGCGCGCCTGGCCGAACAGCGATTCGAGGTAGGCGCGCTCGAAGCCGTGCTGGCTCGCCATCTCGTCCACGAACTCGCGCACCGCCTGCCATTCCAGGAAGTTGTGGCGCTCGCCGGCGACGTCGATCGCCGCCGCCGCCGGGGCGGCCTTCAGCACCTTGCTGGAGCGCAGCGAGACGCGCTTGCCGGCAGCCTTGTCTTTCTTGCTCTTGGCATTGGTTTTGGCGGCCTTGGCCTTGGCGGTCTTGGTCTGGGCCTGCGGATCCTTCGCGCCGGCTTGCGCCAGCCCGGCCGGGGCAAGGGCGATTGCCAGCGCGGCAAACAGGGGAACGATCGATTTCATCTAACTTGCGACAATAATCTCTTCAAGGTAGCGGCCAGCTGGCGCGACGGCGCGGGCTGGGGCGGCGCATAGCGCCAGGCGCTATAGCGGCGCAAGAATTCGGCGGCGGCGTCTCGTGATGGCGGCGCCAGCTGCTCCGAGGCCGCGATCCGGGCCGCGTAGGCGGTGGGCCCTTCGTCCGCTGCACGTGCCAGGCCCAGGTGGGCAAGGCGCTTGCATAGGGAAGAGTATACCGCCTCGATCGGATCGTGTTCCCTGCGGAGGTACAAAATTCTTCCCAAGAGCAACACTCCGGCTCCCAGCATGATCAAGCCGGCAACGCGCCAGCCGGCCAGGCTCTCGCCCACGCTCTGCAGGAAGCCGCGCTGGCGTTCCGGCGTGTAGTTCAGCACCCACTGGTTCCAGCCGTTGTTGGCGGCGCCCAGCGCATTGCGCAGGCGTCCCAGCAGCGAATCGCCGTCTGCGCCGAACATCGACAGCCCGCGCAGCGCGTCGATGCCGAACGGCGCCGGCCGCTCGACCGCGGCGGCGAGGTTGCGCCGCACCCGTTCCGGCGCCACCGCGGCGGTCGGGTCCACCCGCACCCAGCCGCGCCCGCGCAGCCAGACCTCGGCCCAGGCGTGGGCATCGGACTGGCGCACCGTCACGTAGCCGTCGATCGGATTGGCTTCGCCGCCCTGGTAGCCGGTGACCACGCGCGCCGGAATGCCGGCCGCGCGCATCAGGAACACGAAGGCGCCCGAATAGTGTTCGCAGAAACCCGCGCGGGTACCGTACAGGAATTCGTCCACCGAATGGCGGCCCAGCAGCGGCGGCTCCAGCGTGTAGCTGTAGGGCTGCTCGCGGAACTGGCGTAGCACCTGCTCGATGCGCTGCGCCGGCTCGCCGATCTTGCGCAGCGCCAGGCCCGCGGCCAGCGCGCGCGGGTTGTAGCCGTAGGGGAGCAGCAGCCACTGGTTGGGATCGTCGAGCGCCTCGCGCCCATCGAGCGCATAGTCGGGGTAGGAGATCATCGGATAGCGCACCCGTTCGCCCAGCGGCCGGTCCGTGCTCAGTTCGAGCTGGTGCGAGACCTGGATCTGGTAGCCCGGCACCTCCGGCATGTGGCCGGCCATCTCGAGCGTGAACAGCCAGCGCGTGTCGGACGGCTCCAGCGTCACCTCGTAGCGCTGGGCCTGGCCGCGCACCCGCAGCGAGGTGCCGGAACGGGTCGCGATCGAGCCGCCGCGGGTCCAGGCGGTGCCGTCGAAGGCGTCCAGCACCAGGCCGCGCCAGTACAGCTGGGCCTTGGGCGGCGCCGGGCCCTCGAAGCGCACCCGGAAGGCCGGTTCGTCCGACATCGCCAGGTTCGACAGCTGCCCCGGCGCCATGCGTTCGGACAGGCCGGACTTGGCGCTGCCGTTGCCGCCGCCGCCCGGCATGCTCCACAGCGGGCCGCCCAGGCGCGGGAACACGAAGAACAGCAGCACCGCGATCGGCGCGGCGAACAGCAGCATCTTCGCCCCCATCGCCAGGCGCGCGCGCAATGGCGGTACCTTTCCCGTGAACTGGAACGAAAGCTGGGTGGTGAGCAGGGCCAGCACCGCCGCCACCATCAACAGGGCGGTGCCGATCCCCTGGGCGTAGAAGAAGTTGGTCAGCACCAGGAAGAAACACAGGAAGATCACCACGTACAGGTCGCGGCGCGCGTGCATCTCGAGCATCTTGAAGGCGACCAGCAGCACCAGCATGGCCACGCCGGCGTCGCGCCCGAGCAGGGTCTTGTAGCTGAACTGGATGCCGGCCATCGCGCCCACGGCGATGGGCAGGAGCACCAGGGTGGAGGGCATGCGCTTGCCGCGCAGCGTGATCGCGCCGCGCCAGGCCAGCGTGGCCGCGCACAGCAGCGACACCCACAGCGGCAGGTGCGCCGCATGCGGCGCCAGCACCAGGAGGGCGCTGCCGAGCAGCAGCAGGGTGTCGGCCTTGTCTCTCGGCAGGCGTGGAAGGGAGTTCAAGGCCTTCACGGCGCCTCCCCGCTGCCGTACAGCGCCAGCGCGCGCAGGCAGGCCGCCTGGTGGGCGGCGCCGTTGCCGGCGTCGTAGTGGACGGCGCCGAGCCGGAAGGCGTAGGGCAGGGCGCGCTGCTCGGCTTCGAGCACCCAGCGCGTCATGCGCGACAGGCGCAGCTCGAGCTCGAGCCCTGCGGGCAGCTGCGCGAAGTCGAGCATGAGCTCGTCGCCCACGCCGCCTTCGAAGTGCTTGGTGACGAGCTGGCCGCCGAGCGCCGGGTCGAGGCGGGCGATCTGGCGCCAGGCCAGCTGGCGCGGCGAGTCGCCGGCCTGGTAGCTGCGCACGCCCGCGAAATCGTCATTGCGCGTGGACGACAATGAGGCGCGGCCGCCGTCGACCGCCTGATCGTTCACCGGCAGCGGCGGCGCGCCTTCTTCCGGGCGCGGGTAGACCAGGGCGCGCGCGGCGGGGCGCCAATAGCTCCAGGCGCGGAACAGGCCGAGCGGGAAGCGGGTGGACAGCACCACGCGCGCCGGCAGCAGCCAGCCGCGCGTCGTCGTCGGCACGCCCAGCAGCACGCTGGCGCTGCCGTGTGCGGCGATGTCGGCGACGTGGCGCGGCTCGCCTTTTTTGGACGCATCGTAAAAATCGATCCATACGCCGTAGCGCGCCAGCGCGCTGCGATTGGCGACGTGCAGCTCGAACTGGGCTTCCTGGCCGGCGAAGACGCTTGGTGCCCGGCCCTGCTGCAGCGCCAGGTGGGCCAGGTTACGGTAGGTGAAGACCATGTCCACCAGCGCGCAGGACAGCGCCAGGAAGGTCAGCGCGAAGCCCAGGCCGAGGCTGTAGTTGATCGAGCCGATCAGGAGCACCAGCAGCAGGACGGCGAAGCCGATGCCGGCGCGGGTCGGCAGGATGAACACGCGGCGCTGGCTCAGCACGACTTCGCCGGCGTCCAGCGCGCCCCGGCGCGGCAGCCACTTGCCGGTGGTGCGCCGCATCCAGCCGCGCAGGCCTCCTGCTGCCGCGTCCATCTACACCGGGACCGATTTCTGCAGCTGCAGCACGAGGTCGCGGCTGGCCAGCGCCTGGCCGTGCGCCGCCTTGAGCGGGCGCAGGCGGTGCGCGCAGACCGGCACCAGCACGGCCTGGATGTCTTCGGGGATCACGTGGTCGCGTCCTTCCAGCGCGGCCCAGGCACGGCCGGCCTGCAGCAGGGCGATGGCGGCGCGCGGCGACAGGCCCTCGGCGAACAGGCCGTTCTGGCGCGAGGCCTGGGCCAGCGCCTGCACGTAGGTGACCAGCGCGGGCGAGGCGTGGATTTCCTTCAGGGCGCGCTGAGCCTGGGCCAGCTGCTCCGGCTGCATCGCCGGCGCTAGCTGGCGCAGCATGGCGCGCCGGTCTTCGCCCATCAGGAGGGCGCGCTCGGCGGCCGCGTCGGGATAGCCCAGCGAGAGGCACATCAGGAAGCGGTCGAGCTGGGATTCGGGCAGCGGGAAGGTGCCGACCTGGTTGGCCGGGTTCTGGGTGGCGATCACGAAGAAGGGCTCGGGCAGGGGCCGGGTGACGCCGTCGGCGCTCACCTGGCGCTCTTCCATGGCTTCGAGCAGGCCGGACTGGGTCTTGGGCGTGGCGCGGTTGATCTCGTCGGCCAGCAGCACCTGGGTGAAGATCGGGCCGGGGTGGAACACGAAATCGTTCTTCTCGCGTTCGTACACCGAGATGCCGGCCACGTCGGCGGGCAGCAGGTCGCTGGTGAACTGGACCCGGTTGAACCTCAGGCCGAGCGAGATCGCCAGCGCATGCGCCAGCGTGGTCTTGCCCACGCCGGGCAGGTCTTCGAGCAGCAGGTGGCCGCCGGCCAGCAGGCAGGTCAGGGCCAGGCGCACCTGCTGGTCCTTGCCGACCACGACCTGGCCGACCTGGCGCGCGGCGACGTGTAATTGATTGAACATGCTTGGGTTCCAGTGAACTGTTCGGTGCGGGTGGAGTGTCCCATGGTAGATTAGCGCCATTGGCAATCTTCATACACCATCGGCAACAAGCCTTGGGGTCGATTCTATGCGAGAACGGCCGCGAAGGTGTGCCATGGATGAGCAGGGACAGAGAACGAGCAGAATGAGCACAGCAATCTACAGCCATCCCGACTGCCTGCGGCACGACATGGGCGACTGGCACCCCGAGGCGCCGGCGCGGCTGCAGGCGATCGACGACCAGCTGATCCTGGCTCGCCTGGACGGGCTGATCGAGCAGCGCAGCGCGCCGCTGGCCGACCTGTCCGACGTCCTGCGCAACCACACGCCCGGCGCGGTCGCGCTGGTGCGCGACAACGTGCCGGCCGAGGGCGACCATTATCCGCTCGACGGCGACACCATCCTGTGCCACCACAGCTACCGGGCGGCGTTGCGCGCGGCCGGCGCCGCGGTGGCCGCGACCGATGCCGTGATCGCGGGCGAGGTGGACAATGCCTTCTGCTCGGTGCGCCCGCCGGGGCACCATGCGACGCCGACCGAGCCGATGGGGTTCTGCCTCTTCAATAACGTCGCCATCGCGGCGCGCCACGCGCTCGAGGTGCACGGGCTGGAGCGGGTGGCCATCGTCGACTTCGACGTCCACCACGGCAACGGCACCGCCGAGGCCTTCCGCAATGACCCGCGGGTGCTGATGGCGGGCCTGTTCCAGCACCCGTTCTATCCCTACTGCGACCCGGAACCGATCACCGCCACCAGCGTCAACATCCCGGTGCCGGCGCTCAGCGACGGCGACACGGTGCGCAAGCTGGTGCAGGAGCATTGGCTGCCGGCGCTGCACCGCTTCCAGCCGCAGATGATCTTCGTCTCGGCCGGCTTCGACGGCCACCGCGAGGACGACATGGGCGGCATCGGGCTGGTGGAGGCCGATTACGCCTGGATCACGCGCCAGATCATGCAGGTGGCGCAGCAGTACGCGCGCGGGCGCATCGTCAGCTGCCTGGAGGGCGGCTATGCGCTGTCGGCGCTGGGCCGCAGCGTGGTGGCGCACCTGAAGGTGCTCGCCGAGCTCGATTAAGCGCTACGCCCGATCAAGCGCCGCGCTGGCGGGCCCGGCGCGGAACGTCGCCCGCGGCCCATCATCTAATCCTTCACGACTTCGCGACCACGGCGAAGCGACCGACAAGGAGAAGAAGATGAGACCGATCCGTACCTGCTGCGCGCTGTTCCTGTTCTCGGCATCCGGCCTGGCGGCCGCCACCAACTACACGCTCTGGATCAACGGCCGCGCCGGCGGCGCCGTGGGCGCGGCCGGCAACTACGAGGACTTCAGCTACTGGGGACCGTCCTCCACCCCGGCCGGCGTCAACAAGAAGGCGGTCAACTGGGACGGCCGCAGCAGCATCGCTTCCCAGAGCGGCAGGGTACGCGACGCGCTCGACTGCTTCTGCACCGGCGGCAACTGGTGCTACATCGTCACCTACAGCGCCGGCGACCTGATGCTGGGCTATACGCTGGCCAACTACGGCGGCACGGCGCGGCTGAAGAAGAACGCGGTTCCGAACGCGAGCGGAGTCTGTGGCAACAGCGGTGGCAACAGCGCCGGCGGCGCCCAGACCGGCTGGAACATCAAGTGGGTGCGCGCCGCGGCCGGCGCGGCCGGCGGCTCCGAGCTGTCCGACGCCGGATCCTGGACCACCTCGGAGCCGCTGGTGCAAGACCTCAAGACCGCCACGGCGCGCGCCATGTACAACCACAACGACACGCGCAACATCTGGTTCTACATGTATGCCGGCGCCAGGGGCACGCTCTATTCGGGCCTGCTGCCGGGCCAGGACGACGAGGTCGTCGCCTATCACAGCAGCGGCGGGGTGGCCGGCAGTTCCGGGCGCTCCCTGTGCAATCCCGGCGACTGGTTCTGCAACGACCTCACGCTCGGCAGCGCCAACAACCAGGGCGGTAGCGCCAAGTGGAGCTACCACTCGGTGATGTTCCGCGACGACGGCGAGGACTACAACCATTACCTGGGCGGCAACTGGGGCGGCGTCGCGGGCGTCGTGCGCGAGGGCGTGGTGAATACGGCGCAGTAGCGTCTTGCGCCCGCGCGCGCCGCGGGCCCATGCCATCGGCATCGATCCTGCGCGCGCGCATATTTCCAGCAAAAAACTTGGCGCCCCGACGCGTCCGCAACATCTCAATCGTGCAAATTGACACGTCTGTATGCCGAGCGTACTGTCGAACTCAACCGTAGAACCTACGGTCACAACTACCATAAGGAGAAGACAGTGAGACAAATACGCATGTTGTGCGCGCTGTGCCTGATGTTGGTAACGAGCTGGGCTACCGCCGCGAACTACACCCTCTGGATCAACGGGCGCACCGGCGGCGGGGCGATCGGCAACTACAACGACTTCACCTACTGGGGCCCGTCCTCCACCGCGGCCGGGGTCAACAAGAAGGCGGTCAACTGGGACGGCCGCAGCAGCATCGCTTCCCAGAGCGGCACGGTGCGCAATGCGCTCGACTGCTTCTGCACCGGCACCAACTGGTGCTACATCGTCACCCACAGCGCCGGCGACCTGATGATGGGTTACACGCTGGCCAACTACGGCGGCTCGGCGCGCCTGAAGAAGAACGCCAGCCCTGCCAGCAACGGCGTGTGCGGCAACAGCGACGGCACGTCGCAGACCGGATGGAACATCAAGTGGGTGCGCGCCGCCTCCGGCGCGGCCGGCGGCTCGGAACTGTCGGACGCCGGTTCCTGGACCACCTCGGAGCCCCTGGTGCAGGACCTCAAGACCACCACCGCGCGCGCCATGTACAACCACAACACCACCCGCAACGTGTGGTTCTACATGTATGCGGCCGCCAAGGGCACCGCCTACTCGGGCATCCTGCCGGGCCAGGACGACGAAGCCGTCGCCTACCACAGCACCGGCGGCGTGGCCGGCAGTTCCGGCGGCTCCTACTGCAACCCGAGCGACTGGTTCTGCAACGACCTGACGCTCGGCAGCGCCGCCAACGAGGGCGGCAGCGCCAAGTGGAGCTACCACTCGGTGGTCTTCCGTGACGACAGCGAAGCCTACAACCACTACGCCAATGGCAACTGGGGCGGGATCGTGGGCGTCGTGCGCAGCGCCGTGGTGAACAGTGCTCTCTAGGCCGGCCAAGGCGCTCATCGGACTGGGCGTGGCGCTGGCCGCCGCGCTCGGCCTGTGGCTCGGGCGCGGCGAGCCGGAGGCCGCGCCGCGGGCCGTCGCCAGCCCGCCGCCTACCGGCCCGCGCTTCTTCAGCCCGGTGCCGGAGAGCGGCCCGGCGATTCCCGGCGGGCGCGCCGAACGGCGCCGCCAGCTGGTCGAGCAGGTCGAGCTGACCGACCACACCTATTGCAGCTACCTGGAGGGCAGCCGCTACCCAATGGAATCGCGCCCGGCCGCGCAGAATCCGGACCAGCTGCACCCGAACCAGCCCGTCACCGAGATGCACCCGATGCGACTCGAGGGCGGCGGCAACCAATCCAATGTGTTCCTGCAGACCTCGCAGTCGCGCGTCTACCTGGCCGCCGGCGAAGCCGCCGCCTTCTCGCTGCGCGCGGTGGATGCGCAGGGCGCCACCGTGCCGATCGTGATCACGCGCGCGCTGGCCCAGGGCATGACCTATGGCGGCAGCCGCCCGACCCCGCAGGTGGCCCTGTCGTTCGCCGACGACGGCGGCGGAGCCGACCCGGTGGCCGGCGACAATGCCTACGCCGCCGTCCTGGCGCCGAGCCAGACCGGCCTGGCGGGCTTTCACGGCACCATCCGCACCGAGGTCCGCTACAACGCGGGCGGACGCAATGGCTTCGCCCTGTTCGACGTGATCTACACGCCGGTGCTGCCGGCCAGCTGGACCGGCCAGGTGCGCGAAGCGGTCGAGAACGGCTCGCTCAGCTTCTACCTCGGCCTCGAGGTGCGCCAGCCGGGGCGCTACATCGTCACCGGCCGGGTCGACGATGCGCGCGGCCAGCCGTTCGCCCTGGCCACCTTCAACGAGGTGCTGGCCGTCGGCACGCGCGAAGTGAAGCTGACCGTGTTCGGCAAGCTGATGACGGACGAGCGCCCGGCGCTGCCGCTGCGGCTGCGCGACGTCGACGGCTACCTGCTGCGCGAGAACGTGGACCCCGACCGCCTCCTGGTGCCGCGCCTGGAAGGGCAGGTGTTTGCCAGCCGCACCCGGAACATGAACGGCGTGTCGGATGCCGAGTGGCAGAGCGAGGAGCGCGCGCGCTACCTGCTCGAGTACGCGAAGGACCGCAACGCCGCCCGCGAACGGCTGGCGGCCTTCGACCCAAGCCAGCCGCTGCCGCCGAGCGCCTGCGTCCCGGCGGCCAGGTAAAGCGGTGGAATCAACCCATCAGGAGGGGGAAGCGGTCGACCAGGCAGGCGGCGCCGACCATGGCGCACAGGACGCCGAAGGCGCACCAGCGACCCAGCGATTTCTTCGGCGGAAGCTCGACCGCGGCCCAGCGCGGCGGCGAATTCCTCGGCACATGACGCATGATGATTCTCCAGAAATGCGGCCCGGCGGGCGGAACCTGGAGTGTGCGCCGGCCCCGAAGCGGTGCATTGCTAGTGATCAATGGATTGTGCGTTCAGGTGTGCTGTTGTTTCCCAAGCCGGCCGCCAGCGTAAAATAGCGTCCTGACTGAAGATTTGGAAAGTAGAGCATGTCGATACAATGGTTCCCGGGGCACATGAATGCGGCCAAGAAGGAAGCCGCCGAGCAGATGGAGAACACCGACCTGGTGATCGAAGTCCTCGACGCCCGCCTGCCCGAGGCGAGCTGCAATCCGCTGGTGGAAGAGCTGCGCAAGTTCCGCCAGCGTCCCTGCCTCAAGATTTTGAACAAGACCGACCTGGCCGATCCGGTCGCGACCGCGGCCTGGAAGGCCTTCTATGATGCGCAGGAGGGCGTGACCGCCTACCCGATGACGACCAAGCGGCCGAACGAGGTGGCGCGCATCCCCGACATCTGCCAGTCGCTGGCGCCGCATCGCGGCGTGCCGACCAAGCCGCTGCGCATCATGATCATGGGCATTCCGAACGTCGGCAAGTCGACCCTGATGAACGCGCTGCTCAAGAAGCGGGTGGCCAAGGTGGGCGACGAACCGGCCGTCACCAAGACCCAGCAGAAGCTCTACCTCGGCAAGCACATCGTGCTGGTCGACACGCCGGGCATGCTGTGGCCGAAGATCGCCATGGCGAGCGACGGCATGATGCTGGCCGCCAGCCACGCGGTCGGCTCGAATGCGCTGATCGAGGAGGAGGTCGCGGAATACCTGGCCAACCTGCTGCTCGAGCGCTATCCGCAGCTGCTCACGGCCAGGTACGGTTTCAAGACCGAGGGGCTGGACGGCATCGCCGTGATCGAGCACGTGGCCCAGCGCCGCGGTTTCCGCGTGCGCGGCGGCGAGTTCGACTACGAAAAGGCGGCGCACGTGCTGCTGCACGACTACCGCAGCGGGGCGCTGGGACGCATCAGCCTCGAGACGCCGCAATCCCGTGCCGCGGCGCTGGCGCGCCATGCGGAAGAAGTGGCGGAGAAGGCCCGCATCGCCGAGGAAAATGCGGCGCTGAAGGCGGAAGAAGCGATGCGCGGCAAGCGCGGCACCTAGGGTCTATCTGACTTGGTTCGTCGTCTTGCCGACCACCTTACGGGAAGTCGCTGAGATACACCTCAGGTCCGGTGGCGCCCGGCGTGCCTGGCCACTTCCATCAGCCCGAACAGGCGCGCGCAGCGCGTCCACGCCAGCGCCAGCACCGCCAGCTGGGCCAGCAGTAGCCCGCCGAGGAAGCTGCCCGGGCCCAGCGCCGGCAGGTTCAGGCGCGCCACCGCCAGCGCGCCCGCCAGAAGCAGTCCGAGAGCGCTGATACCCGCATACACGCCGAACACGGCGAACGGCCGGCGCGCGATCACTCCCAGTCCGTCGCACCAGGCCAGCACCGCCGATTTGCGGCGGCGGTCCAGCGCCAGCACCGCGCGCCCGGTGTCGAGCGTCGCATGGGCCAGCAGCAGGAGCAGGGCGGTGACGAGCGCGGCGGCCAGGGCCGCATCGCTGACGCTGGACTCCAGCACGGCGCCGGGCTGCTCGGCGACGGCCGCTGCCAGTCCGCCCAGGAAAGCCGCGCCACCGAGCGGCACGATGGCCCACAGCAGCATGCGCAGCAGGCGCCCGTATTCGCGCACGCCGCCGGCGGCCAGGGCCGCGAAGCCGAGCGGCGCAGGGGCGCGCGCGGCGCTGATGGCGGCGCCGGTCAGGAGCGGCGACAGCAGCAGCGTCATCACGAGCGCGACGCCGCCTCCACCGGCGATCGCCGCGCCGTGCTGGGTGAGCAGGCCCGCCAGGTCGGCGATCGCCACCAGGTCGAGGCGCCTGGCCATGGCCCCCGCCCAGAGCGAACGGTCGAGGGCGCCGCGCAACATGGTCCAGACCGGCAGCGTGGCGACCAGGGTCGGCAGCAGCAGGGCCAGCAGCCACAGCAGCATCAGGCGCCATTGCAGGGCCGGTCGCAGGGCGGCGGCGAAGCCGCGCAGGCCGGCAGGGCCTGCCGGAGCCAGGGTGTGTGGCGCCCGTTGCGGCGCCTGGGATGCGATGGTGGTCATCATACGGTGGCGATGAAGGAGAGGATGAGCTGGAACACCAGCGCGACGTCGCTGGTCCAGCGGGTCGATGCACGGCGGTTGGGTACGCTCGTGCGGCTGTCGTCGAGCTTGTTCACGTCGAGGTAATGGCTGCGGCGCGGGTCGAGCTCGGCCGACACCGCGCGCACCGGCCTGACCCAGGTGAAGCTGCGCCACTTCTCGTCGGGCGAGGCGGCGTTCCAGGCCACCGTCTCGCTGCTGCCGTCCACGAAACGGACCATCAGGGTCTGCGGCACGGGGGCGCCGTCACGGCGTACGGTGACGCGCGTGCGCCAGGGGAAGGGACCGCTGCCCGGCCTGGCATTCGGATTGGCCTTGTGCCACTCGGCACGCAGCCTGGCGATGCGCGCTTCCACCTCGGCACGGCTCTCCTCGACGCGCTTGCCGTCCACCAGGCGGGTGCCGGCAAGCGGCAGCTCTTCCTCCGTGCTCAGCTCGGTCACCTTGTCGTCGACGCGCGCGGCTGCGTACACCTGCTGCGCGAACACCTCTTCGACGGCGGCACGCTCGCCGCTGCCGTCGGCCAGCGCCTCGCGCAGGTCGGCGGTGCTCGGGTGGCGGAATTTCCAGCGCCGGTAATACTCGCGGAATCCGCGCTCCATCGCCGCGCGGCCGATGCGCGCCTCCAGGTCGCGCATCACGATCGTGCCGCGGCTGTACACCGGGCCGATGCCCTGCAGGCGGTTCCAGGCGTTCTGGCCGAGCGCATCGAGCGGGCGCTCGCGCGGCATGAACAGGCGATTCGCGGCGAAGCTGTCGAAACCGGGGTCGATGCCGATCCGCTTCAGCCAGCCGGGCGCCGGATAGACCAGTTGGCCGCGCTCGCGCATCATGCGGTTCTCCCAGTAGCTGTTCAAGCCTTCGTCGAGCAGCGGTTCCTCGAACTCGTTGCTGGCCAGGATGCCGTAGAAGTAGCCATGGCCGAATTCGTGGATCGTCACCGCGTCGAGCTCGTACGCCGCATAGGTCCTGGGCGCCACGCTGGCATGGCCGGAAGCGGTGAACAAGGTCGGGTATTCCATGGCGCCGGCTTCCTCCGCGCCGTAAGGCGGAATCACCACGGTCAGCGTGCGGTAGGGGTAGGGGCCGAGCTTGCGCGAGAAGTAGCCGAGCGAGTCCTTGGCGGCCTTCATCGCGGCCCTGGCGCTGGCCGCGTATTCGGGCGGATACAGCACCCGCACCGTCACGGTCGGGCTGCCCGGGCCGGTCCAGGTTTCCACCAGCGCGGGGGCGCTGCGATTGTCGGCGGTCCAGGCGAAGTCGTGCACGTCGTGCTGCACGTAGCGATGCGTGAGCATGCCGTTCTTCTCGACGGGCCTGCCCTGCAGCTCGCCGGTGGCGCCGACGGTATAGCCCTTCGGGACCGTCAGGCTCACGTCGTAGCTGCCGAAGTCCGCATAGAACTCGGACTCCGCATGGAATTCGTGGGCATTCCAGCGCGGCGCCAGCGCGCCGCGCTCGCCCGGCAATTCCAGCACCGCGATCTTCGGGAACCACTGCGCCACCATGTGGAAGCTGCCGTAGTAGCCGGTGCGCGCGATCACCCGCGGCAGCTGGGTGGTGAAGGCCATGTCGAGCGTGGTGGAGGCGCCCGGCGCGACGGCTTGCGGCAGGTCGAGGCGCGCGACCGTGTGGTCGGTGGCGGGGCCATTGTCCGGCTGGACGAAGCGCCACGGCACCGCCGCGCCGCCCTGGCTCACGCTGCGCAGGGCGATATGGCCCCAGTCGCCGTCGCCGATCTCGACCCCGCTGCGAAAGGCCGCACCGCGCAGGCGCTGCTCGGTGAAGAAGGTGCTGCCTTCGCCTTCGAAGGCGTTCATGTAGAGGTGGACGTAGACGCTGCGCACCGGGACCGCGCTGCGGTTGCGCCAGCTGAGCTGCTGGCGGCCGGTGACCACGTGCTTGACCGGGTCGAGCGTGGCCTCGATGCGGTAGTTGGCCACCCGGTCGGACAGGGTCGGGTGCGCGCCGTCGCGGATGCCGCCCCATGCTTGGGCTGTGCTGGGCACCTGGACGGCGGCGGCATCGGCTGCGGCCAGCGCGATGCCGTCGAGCGACGGCGCGGCGGCGGGCGGGGGCGGGTCGGCCTGGGCCAGCCAGCTTCCCAGGCCGCCCAGCGCCAGCAGGCCGGCGCCGAGCAGGGCGCGCCAGAGCGTGCGCTTCGATTGGATTGGCATGCAGGGCTCCCTCGTTGTCGTATTTATATGAGCGCGACTATATCCAGAACCCGGGCGCTTTGCCATGCCGGGTGAATGGATGCTCAAAAACAGCGACGCAATGCCGGAAAGCTTGTCAGGTTATAATCTCGCCGTTCTGGTGCCCGCGCATGCTTCCGCTCATGCGCAGTTAAACGGGAAACACGAGGCAAAGGCGCAGCGCGCCCCCGCCAAGATGTGCTGCCCCCGCAACGGTCAACAAGCGCCCCCGCGCCTGACAGAACCCCGATAGCTGCGTTGCATTCGTCTCGCCGTACTCACGTACTGTCTTCGACGAATGCGCCTTGCTCTCGGGGCCTGTCAGGCGCGGGTGGCAGGCTGCTTCAATAACCACTGTGCCGACAGGCATAGGAAGGTGGGGCAGTCGGTCTTGCAAGCCCGGATACCGGCCAGACAGGTGGAAGCGACCGCATGCGAGCAGCATGGCGGCAGCTTCCGTTGAACTCCGGCGTGCGGGGACGCAGGCCGGTGCCATTACCGAGAACATCCGAACATGAAATCTGCTGTCGTACCACGCAGCGCGCCGGCCGTGAAGCCGCTCGCGCTGGCTTGCGCCCTGTCGCTGTCCGTCCTTGCCGGCGCCGCCCTTGCCCAGGATTCCCTGCCTTCGATCGTCATCACCGGCGCGCGCTTCCCGGCGCAGGCCGCCAGCGCGCCGATCGGCGCCACCGTGATCACCCGTGAGGACATCCGCCGTTCCGGCGCCGCCGACGTCAACGCCGCGATCCGCAAGGTCGGCGGCGTCTACGGGCGCCAGAGCCTGGACGCCTCGCCCGACTTCGCGCTCGACCTGCGCGGCTTCGGCGCGAACAGCGCCCAGAACCTGGTGATCCTGGTCGACGGCGTGCGCCTGAACGAGAACGAGCTGACCAATGCGGTCCTGTCGAGCATCCCGGTCGATACCGTCGAGCGCATCGAGATCCAGCGCGGCGCCAGCAGCGTGCTGTACGGCGAAGGCGCGACCGGCGGCGTGATCAACATCATCACGCGCCGCCCCGCCGGGAGCGGCACCCACGGTTCGGTCTTCGCCGAAACAGGCCGCTTCGACACCCACGACCTGCGCGCCTCGCTGACCCACGGCGCCGGCCCGCTGTCCTTCGACCTGGCGCTGGCCGACCGCGGCACCGACAACTACCGCGCCAACAGCGGGTTCAAGCAGAAGACCGCCAGCGGCGGCGTCCAGTACGCCTATGGCGCCGGCCGCGCCGGCCTGCGCTTCGAGCGTTCGGAGCAGGACGCGCGCTTCCCGGGGTCGCTCACCGAGGCGCAGTACCTGGCCGATCCGCGCCATGCGTCCACGCCGGACGACTTCGGCACGCTCGATACCGACCGCTTCAGCGCCTTCGTCGAGCACCGCATCGGCAGCGTCGAACTGGCCGCCGAACTCTCGCACCGCGAGCGCGAGGTCGCAGCCAGTTACTTCTATACCGGCGGCGTCACCCGCGTCGCCTATGACGCCAGCCAGACCCAGTTCTCGCCGCGCCTGCGCCACACGGCCGCGCTGGGCGACAAGCGCAACGAACTGGTGGTGGGCGTCGACCTGGCGCGCTGGGAACGCCAGACCACGTCCAGCTTCTCCCAAGGCGACGCCGAACAGGATTCGAAGGCCATCTACCTGCGCAACGAGCTGCTGTGGAACGCCGCGCAAGGCGTGCTGCACAACGCCCGCCTTGCCATCGGCGCCCGCCACGAACGCTTCACCAAGGACTATTCGGACCCGCTGGCCTTCCCGCCGGTGCTGAACGAGCACCGCAGGCAGTCGATCAATGCCTGGTCGCTGGAAGGCAGCGTCGATCCGATGCCGCAGGTGACCGTATTCGCCAAGCTGGGCCGCAGCTACCGGATCGCCAACGTCGACGAGAACAGCCAGCGCGCGGGCCTCGAGGTGCTGGCGCCGCAGACCTCGCGCGACCTGGAGCTGGGCGTGACCGCCGGCGGCGCCGATCGCCAGCTGACCGCGCGCCTGTTCCGCCACCGCCTGAAGGACGAGATCTTCTACGACCCGACCATCGGCTGGGGCGCCAACACCAATCTCGACCCGACCCGCCGCCAGGGCTTCGAGCTCGAGGGCCAGCAGGCCCTGCCCCGGGACCTGCGCCTCTCCGCCAAGTGGCAGCGCGTGGACGCCGAGTTCACCGGCGGCCCGAACGCCGGCCGCGAGATGGTCCTGGTGCCGAAGAACGTCGTCACCGTGCGCGCCGCCTGGACTCCCGGAGGAGCGCTCAGCCGCCACAGCGCCGACGTCGGCGCCCAGTGGGTCGACAGCCAGCGCTACGGCAGCGACTTCAGCAACGGTTGCGGCGCCCGCATTCCGTCCTATACCACCGTCGACGCGCGCTACGCCTACCGCATGGGCAGCTGGGAAGCGGCCGTCAGCGCGCTCAACCTGGCCGACCGCCAGTACTACAGCAATGCCTTCGGCTGCCGCTCGGGCATCTACCCGAGCGACGGCCGCCAGCTGAAGCTGTCGCTGCGCTACGACTTCTGATGCGCGCGCCCCGACTCTTGATCGCCGCGCTGCTGCTCTGGGCGGCGGCCGGCGCCCAGGCCGCGGTGAGCGTGGTCGACGACGCCGGCCGCCGCGTCACCGTGGAGCAAGCGGCGCGGCGCGTCATCTCGATGGCGCCGCATGCCACCGAGCTGCTGTTCGCGGCCGGCGGCGGCGCGCGCGTGGTCGGGGCGATGAACTACAGCGATTATCCGGAAGCGGCGAAGAAGATCCCGCTGGTGGGCAGCAACAGCGTGATCGACATGGAGCGGGTGCTGGCCTTGCGACCTGACCTGATCGTGGTCTGGCACAGCGGGAACACGGCGCGCCAGATCGCCCAGCTCGAATCGCTGGGCGTGCCGGTCTTCCACAGCGAGCCGCGCACGCTCGAACAGGTAGCCGACAACGTCGAGCGCCTGGGCCGGCTGCTGGGCACCGGGCCGGCCGCCGAAGCCGCCGCCGCGGCCCTGCGCGCCAGGCTGAAAGGGCTGGAAGCGCGCTACGCCCGGCGCTCGCCGGTGACGGTGTTCTACCAGATCTGGGACCAGCCGCTGTACACCCTCAACGACACCCAGATCGCCAGCGACGCGATCCGGCTCTGCGGCGGGCGCAACGTGTTCGGCTCCTTGAGGGCGGTGGCGCCGGAAGTGGGCATCGAAGCGGTGCTGCAGGCCGATCCGGAGGCGATCATGGCGGGCAAGCGTTACGATCCCGCCAACCCGGGCTTGAGGCTGTGGGAGCCGTACAAGAGCATGACGGCGGTAAAGCGGGGTAATCTGCTCACCGTGGAGGGCGAGCTGCTGACCCGGCCGGGACCGCGGGTGATCGACGGCGCCGCCCAGCTATGCGAGGCGCTGGACGCGGTCCGGCAGCGCCGGCCGAAGTAATAATCTCTCCGTATCGCCCAGGTTAATTCGGTAAGCAAATGCAAAATTCAGCCCTTCCTCAGAATGACGGGCCGAAAAAGTGGTAATCTCCCGGCGTTTGCTCAATCTATTGTGGAAGGAAACCTATGCGTTCTCTGCGTTTTGCCCTCATCGCCGCCACCATGGTCGCCAGCACCGCGATCGCGTCGCCAGCCGACCCGAAGAACGGTGTCGACTACCAGACCCTGGCCGCGCCGCAACCGGTGCAGGCGACGGGCAAGAAGGTCGAGGTCATCGAATTCTTCGCGTACCACTGCCCGGCTTGCAACATGATTGAACCGACCCTCAAGCAGTGGGTCAAGAAGCAGGGCGACAACATCGTCATGCGCCGCATCCCGCTGCCTTTCCAGGGCGCGACCGATCCGGAAGCACGCCTGTTCCTGACCCTCGAAGCGATGGGCAAGCTCGACCAGTACCACGATCGCGTGTTCCAGGCCGTGCACGTCCAGCGCCAGCGCCTGATGAAGGATGACCAGATCATCGAGTGGGCGGTGAAGAACGGCCTCGACAAGGCCAAGTTCATGGAAACCTGGAACTCCTTCGGCGTGACCACCAAGCTGCGCCGCCTGCAGCAGACCGCAAGCGCCTACAAGGTCAGCGGCACTCCGACCATCGTCATCGACGGCAAGTACGTGGTGTCGCCGGGGCAGGTGGGTGAGGCCAACAAGATCCAGGACGTCGGCCAGCTGATGCAGGCAACCACCCAGGTCATGGACAACCTCGTCGCACGGGCAGCCAAGACCAAATGAGTAAAGACGTCGAACGCGAAGTCCTCAAGATGTACGATGGGTCCAGGCCCAACGAGGACGACCTGTTTGAGACCAGCCATGTGAACCATGTTGCGTGGGCGCTGGCGGTGCTCTTCGCGGGCATCGCCGTCTGGCTCGCCATTGCCCTCGTCAATGCCGAGAACCAGCGCTACGCGCTGATGACCAACAAGTGCCCCGATCCGCTCTTCAAGGGCGGCATCGACAAGGCCTGTCTCGTGACCGTGCGTTCGCGCGACCACTGGTGGGAACACCTGTGGGTCGGGATCACGCACGTGCGCGGACAGTACGACGAGCCCGCCCCGCGTTATTCCCCCCGGCGCACGACCGAACGCTGAACCCTAGGGGCTCAGCGCCTTGCGCTCCTGCAGGGACAGCACCTGCGGCGGCTTGAGCGGCTCGCTCGTGCCCGCCCGGAAGAAGGGATTGTCCCGATAAGCGCCGCCCAGGCGCGCCTTCAACAGCATGGTTCCGATCCTGCACACCGCCCAGGCCGTGGAAAGCGGGCTCGTCTTCACCGGTCCCGCGGCCGAACGCGTCTCGACCCGGCAGCGGAGCAGCCCCAGTTGCCGGTCGAGTTCCGCATCCGGCGCGTCCAGGCAGGCCCGCACCAGGCCCAGGTAGGAAGTACGCGGGTCGCGCGGCGTGTTGCCGATCGGCGTGCGGCAGCAACCCGCATACCAGCGGTACAGCCCCTGGGGGCCGAGCGACATGCAGGCCAGGTGCTCGAGGCCCGCGTCGAAGCGCACGGCGGCGGGCAGGGTGGCGGCCACCTCGGTGCCGCCGAGCGGGTCGAGCACGCCCGTCCCCAGGAAGCGGCCAAAGGCCTGGCAATCCTTGCAATAGCAGACGGCGCGCGCGGCCACGCGCTTGCCGTCGACCTGGCCGCGCAGCTTGCCGCAGCGGCAGCGTAGAGCGATCGTCATCTCACACCTCCTTGCGGCATGGTGGCATGCGCGGCGGCCGGGATCAAGGCTTCTCCACGCTTGTTCCTGTTCCCGTGTTCAAGCGGGCAGGCTAATCACGAAGCGCGCCCCGCCAAGCGGCGCGCTGTCCGCGCGCAGGCTGCCGCCGTGCAGCGCCACCGCCTTGCGCGCGATCGACAGGCCGAGGCCGAAGCCGCCGGTGGCGCGGTCGCGACTGCGGTCGAGCCGGTAGAACGGGTCGAAAATCTTGTCGCGCTCATCGAGCGGAATGCCGGGCCCGTCGTCGTCGACCGTGATCTCGACGGCGTCGCCGCTGCGCGCCGCCGACAGCAGGATGCGGCTGGCCGCATACTTCTGCGCATTGGTCAACAGGTTGCAGACGGCGCGCGCCAGCAGGCGGCGGTCGAGCGCGAGCTCGCCCAGGTCCTCGGCGAGCAGGCAGTCGAGCGTGTGCGGCGAGGGCGGCAGCATTTCGAGGCATTCGCGCAGTACCGTGTCGAGCCGGACCGGCGCGCGCTGGAGCTGGCGTGTGCTGTCGAGCTTGCTCATGTCGAGCAGTTCATTGACCAGGGAATTCAGTTCGCGCAGGTCGCCTTCCATCGCCCGGATGCGCTTGCCGAGGTCGGGGTCGCGGGCGCGCGCGTCCAGCAACTCCAGGCCGAATTCGAGCCGCGCGATCGGCGTGCGCAGTTCGTGCGACACCGAGTGCAGCAGGCTTTTCTGCGCTTCCAGCAAGTCTTCGATGCGGTCGGCCATGTGGTTGATGCGCTCGGCCAGCGGATAGATCGAGGCCGAGGGCTTCATCTGCGAACGCGCGCTGAGCTTGCCGCTACCGAATTCGTCGGCCATGCGCGACAGCGACTGCAGTCCCTGCCAGTGCGAACGCGACCACAGCGCGATCGGCACCAGGAGCGCGATCGCCACGATCACGTAGCGCAGCGCTTCCATCTTGAGCGCCTGCCCGATGTCCACCGGCAGTTCCCGCGCGTGCAGCACTTCCTCGTTGCTGCCGATGTAGCGTTCGCCCTCGAGGTCGACGCGGCGGTAGAAGCTGCGATTGGCGGGATCGAGCACCAGTTCGCCGCGGTCGAGCAGCGCGCGCCGGCCGGCGGGCAGGGCGCTGCGCGCCTGCGCCAGCGGAATCAGGTCGTAGCGCACGCTTGATACGATGCGCACGTTGTTCAGGCGCGCCAGCCATTCGTCGGCCGGGGCCTGGTCGATGTATTGTTCCAGCAGGAAGATCTGGGCCGCCGCCTGGCGGCGTGCGATGTCCTCGAGCGGGTCCCCGAACAGCCGGCTGAAGGCGAAATAGATCACGAAGGTGGCCGCCGTGATCGACAGCATGACCAGCACGAAGAAACGGAAGAATATCCGGTTCACGTGCCCATCCTGCATAACCGCTTGTTACGAAACGCTGCCAAACACATAGTATCTCCTTGGCAGCATTGTATAGGAGCAAAGGTTTCTTAGGAATCTTCCTACTGGCTCCGCCAGCTTACAAATTGCAGACAATTCCTCGACAGTTCGAGGGGGAATAGGAGGAGCAGACTTCCTATGATGCTCAACATCAGGTTAAGGATTATCTGGTTTTCCGTTTGCCCGCCTGATATGCGAGTGTCGGCGGGTTTTTTTATTCTAGGAAGCACTATGAGTGCCTCCTCAGGAAACGATCGGTGGAGAAGAAGAAAATGAGGGAGTTGGGGCGCACTCTGATCAACGCCGCCGCCATGGTCGGCGTCGGCATGGCTTTGGCAGCCTGTGGCGGCGGCGGTGAAAGTACCGCCGTCATGAAGAACCAGACGGCAGGGCAGGGCATTGCGGTGGGCGAGCCGAATGGCGGCGTTCCGGTCGTTTCCGAGTACATCAAGATGGCCCAGCAAGCGTCCTGCGCCTCGACCCGCAACAACTTGTACCTCATCGACAGCAAGTACGTGCTGTGGGACCGCGCCGGCAACTGCGCCGACAACTCCACTGGCCAGACCCTGATGGGCGCGACCCCCGAGGCCGTGCTGTGCACGTCCGGCGACTCGATCGCCGGGCCGCGCACCAGTTGCCTCGATGCGAGCGCGCGCGCCTTGTTCGACACCATGCTGAAGAACCTCGACAAGGCCGACCTCGGCCTGGGCGCCGGTCACAAGGTCGAACCGATCGGCTTCCTGCCCAAGTCCGGCACCCCGGTCGCCTTCAAGACCATCGTCAGCGAGAGCTTCTCGAACATCGAGACGCCGCGCAAAGTCGTGATCAAGGACGCGGCCGCCTGGTCGGCGCTGTGGTCCGAGCACAGCAAGACCCGCATCGCGGCGCCGGAAGTCGATTTCTCGCGCAACATGCTAGTGGCGGTGTTCCAGGGCAGCGGCAATCCGGGCTGCGGCAGCTTCGACGTGGTGCACGTCGGCGCCAAGGACGGCAAGCTGCTGGTCGAATACGAGATCCGCGACATGTCGCCGGTCATGATCTGCCTGGCGGCCGTGACCCAGCCGATGCGCGTGGTGTCGGTGCCGAAGGTCGACGCCCCGGTCGAGTTCCGCAAGATCGTCAACGACTACGCCAACTTCACCACGGTCGAGCCGCACGTGCGCACCGCCATCCATGAGCAGCGCAATGTCGTGGTGCGCGACGAGGCGGCCTGGGCCGCCCTGTGGGCCGAGCATGCCGGCAGCGGGCATGCCTTGCCGAAGGTCGATTTCAGGGAGCAGATGGTGATCGGCGTGTTCCGCGGTCCCAAGCCGAACACCTGCCACGGCGGCGGCATCGGCAATGTCTCCTTCCAGAACGGCAAGCTGCAGGTCGGCGTGGTCGACACCGTGCCGGGGCCCGACGTCTTCTGCGGGATGATGATCGTCCACCCGGCGCACCTGGTCATCGTCAAGCGCAGCGAAGCGCCGGTGGAATTCGTCACAGAAACCCGCACCAACCGGTAACAATGCGTGAGAGTTCGGCTTGCCCGACGTAAAATGTTGGATTGCCGAACTCTCCCGATTGTGAAAGACATGCACAAGCTTTTCGCCCTGGTTCTGGCTGTCTCGGGCAGCGCCGCAAGCGCACAGACGCCGACCACCAACCCGATGCCCGACGGTAGCCGCGATATGTATGCGGGGCTGGGCGTCGTGTCGGCGCCGCGCTACGAAGGGGCGGACAGCAGGAAGCTCAGGGCATTGCCGGTGCTTCAGGTCCAATGGAGCAACGGCATCTTCATTTCCGGCATGAGCGCGGGGATGCACCTCTCCGCCAGCCCGGTCGTCGAATACGGCCCGCTGATTGCCATCCATCCGCGCCGCACCGAATCGGGCACCGGCGCCGGCGTCGGCGGCGTCGATGCCTTCTCCACGCTGCTGCCCTCGACCGAGCGCGCCATGAAGAGCGCCAGTCCGCTCGACGGCATGGAAGAGATCAAGGCGCGCCCCGAGGCGGGCGCCTTCTTCAATGTGTACCTGGCGCCGCAATGGCGCCTGACGGGCAGCGTGCTGGCCGGCGCCGGCAATGGCCGCAATGGCGTGCGCGGCGAGTTCGGCATCCAGCGCCTGGCGATGCAGCTGGCCCCGCACCACACGCTGTCGCTGACGGCGGGCGTGGGCCTGGCCAACCGCGCCTACCAGCAGAGCTACTTCGGCGTCAGCGCCGACCAGGCCCTGAGCAGCGGCAACCGCATCCATCGTCCGGACGGCGGCCTGAAGGACGTGCGCATCGGCGCGCGCTGGAACTGGGCGCTGTCGCCCTCCTGGATGCTGACATCGAGCGTGCAGGGAACCCGCCTGATGGGCGACGCCCGCCGCAGCCCGCTCGTCGAGCGGCCCGACAACCTGACGGTTTCGACCGCCTTCGCCTACCGGTTCTGATGATGCGACTCGCACACGCCACCGCATGCGCATTGCTCCTGAGCTCGGCCAGCCTGGCCGCGGCGCAGGCGCTTGCGCCGGCATCGGAGTGGGCGAGCTACCGCGATGCCTACCGCAGCCTGGTCGTGTTCGAAAAATACGGCGGCGCCAAGAACCTGCTGCAGAACCACCTGCAATTGCAGCCGCGCGAAAAGGGCGTGCTGGGCGAGGGCCTGCAGCTGGTCCTGAGCGGCAAGACCGTGCAGACCAGCCTGGCGCTCGACGCCCTGGGCCGCGGCGTCCTGCCGCTGGTGAAGGCCGCCTACGACGACAATGCCGTGCTGGCGCCGAATCGCAAGATCGGCCCCTTCACCCTGCGCGCGCGCGTGACGATCGCGCCGCGCGCCGACAACGTCTACGACACCGACGAGCTGCGCGCGGCCTGCGCGCAGGCGCTGGCTTATGCCCGCCACGTCGACGTCACGGCGCGCGCGCGCCAGTGCGTGGGGGTGCGCATGGTGTTCCCGAAAAAGGGCGTGGAGGCCTCGGTCAAGCTGCGCCGTCCGGAAGGGGAACAGGCGCTGCCGCTCGCACCCGGCGCGGCCTTCGGCGGCGATCCGGACGCCGACTTCCCGGCCGTGAACTACCGCTTCGGGGCCGAGCGGGCGCAGCTGATCACCTACAGCGCGCCGCTGGCGATCGTGCCGCTGTTCGAGTGATCGGTTTTCGTAGGGTGGGCGGCTTTGCCGCCCACGCGGTGATAGTTATCCGTTGAGATGCCGCGGCAGTTCCGGCTGTCGTTGAACGCGTGGGCGGGAGACCCGCCCACCCTACGATTTAATTCCAGGCCGAGGGCGAGAACAGATAGCCTTCGCCCCACACCGTCTTGATCTTCTCCGAATCGGCATCCTCGAACTTGCGGCGCAGCTTGGAGATGCAGTTGTCGATGCTGCGGTCCAGCCCGTCGAACTCGATGCCGCGCATCTTCTTGAGCAGGGCGTCGCGCGACAGCACGCGCCCGGCGGCTTCGGCCAGCACCAGCAGCAGCTTGTATTCCGTATTCGACAGCACGCAGGGTTCGCCGCGCCAGACCACGCTGCGGTCACTGGTGACGATGCGCAGCGCGCCGAACTGCAGCACGCGCGCGTCCACGCCGCCCTTGGCCTGGGCCGTGCGCCGCATCAGGGCGCGCAGGCGCGCCAGCAGCACGCGCGGCTGCACCGGCTTGTTGACGAAATCGTCGGCGCCCTGTTCCAGGCCCGAGACTTCATCGTAGGAATCCTCGCGCGCGGTCAGGATCAGGATCGGCACTTCGGACAGTTCGCGGATCTGGCGGCAGACCACCATGCCGTCCAGGCCCGGCAGCATCAGGTCGAGCACGACGACATCGGGCGCGAGCGTCTTGAAACGCTCCAATGCCTGGTCGCCGCGCGTGACCAGGTCGACCGCGAATTCATAGCCGGACAGGTATTCGGTGACGAGCTCCGCCAATCGGGCATCGTCTTCCACCAACATCACTCGGTACATGCTTGTTTCTCCTTCGTCCGAGATTGTATAGAACTAGTTGCTCGATAGCACAGCCCCTACAAAGGGGGGACATTTGCTTACAGTTCGGTGACAATGATGCGCCCGCTCCCAACTCGTGTAAAGTTGAAACGCTGCAATACCAACAACCCATGCATGGAGACTAACGGATGAGATTTGACCGCCGCCCGCTCGGGCTGACCCTGATCGCCACCCTCCTGCTGGCCGCCGGTCCGGCCGCGGCCCAGGAGACCGCCGTCGCGCCGCCGGCCGCGATGGTGCTGGAAAACGTGCCGCCGGTATCGGCCAGCCTGGCCAGCCAGGTGGCCAAGTACAACGAATTCAAGCCGACCTCGTACGCATCCTGGCACCCGACCCGGCGCGAGATGATCGTCTCGCGCCGCCACGAGAACACGCCGCAGCTGTTCCGTGTGGCCCGGCCGGGCGCGCCGCTCGAATTGATGACCGATTACGCCGAGCCGGTGCGCAGCGCCCAGTACGAGCCGCGCCACGGCAAGTTCTACGTGTTCGGCCGCGACACCGGCGGCAACGAGGTGTTCCGCGTGTACCGCCGCGAGCCTGGCAAGAACAGCGGCAGCGCGGACGCGATTCCCGTCACGCCCGACAACCGCCGCGTGCAGGACACCGCCTGGGCGAAGAGAAGCGGCCGGCTGCTGTACGTGACGGTGCCGGTGGGCCGCCAGGGCTCGAACGACCAGATCAGTTCCACCGTCAGCATCGTCGACCCGCTGCAACCGGAACAGGCGCGCGTGCTGGCCGAGCTGCCGGGCGGCGGCTGGGGCTCGTTCGCGTTCTCGCACGACGACAAGCAGCTGGTGTACAGCGAGTACGTGTCGGCCAACGAATCCTACCTGTGGCTGATGGACGTCGCCAGCGGCAAGAGCCGGCGCCTGACGGAGAAGGGCGGCAAGGATGAGGAAAAGGTCGCCTACGGCAGCGCCACATTCTCGCGCGACGGCAAGGGCATCTACACCACCAGCGACCGCGGCTCGGAATTCCAGCGACTGGTCTACATCGACATCGCCAGCGGCAAGGAAACCGTGCTGACGCCGGAGATCGACTGGGACATCGACAGCTTCGACCTCTCCGATGACGGCAAGCTGCTGGCTTTCGTGGCCAACGAGGACGGCAACAGCGTGCTGCGCCTGATGTCTACGCGCGACCGCAAGCTGGTGGCGCAGCCGAAGCTGCCGATGGGCGTCATCGGCCGCATCGAGTGGCACAAGGACAGCCGCAACCTGGCGCTGTCGCTGTCCTCGGCGCGCAGCCCGTCCGAGGTCTACAGCGTCGACGCGAAGACGGGTGCGGTGACGCGCTGGACCCGGCACGAGAAGATGGAGGTCGACATGAACCGTTTCGTGGAGCCGGAACTGGTGCGCTGGAAGTCCTTCGACGGCCGCATGATCTCGGGCTTCGCCTACCGTCCGGACGCGAAGAAATTCCCCGGCAAGCGCCCGGTGGTGATCAACATCCACGGCGGTCCGGAAGGGCAGTCCAGGCCCGGTTTCCTGGGCCGGAACAACTACTTCACCGACGAGATGGGCCTGACGGTCATCTACCCGAACGTGCGCGGCTCGACAGGGTACGGCAAGAGCTTCCTGAAGCTGGACAACGGCAAGCTGCGCGAAGACTCGGTGAAGGACATCGGCGCGCTGCTCGACTGGATCGCGGCCCAGCCCGACATGGACGCCGCGCGCGTGGCGGTGACGGGTGGCTCCTACGGCGGCTACATGAGCCTTGCCGTCTCGACCATGTACCCCGAACGCATCGCCGCGGCGGTCGACATCGTCGGCATCTCGAACTTCGTCACCTTCCTCGAGCGCACCGAGAGCTACCGGCGCGACCTGCGCCGGGTGGAGTATGGCGACGAGCGCGACCCCGAGATGCGCAAGTGGATGGAAGCGACCGCGCCGGCCAACAACGCGTCGAAAATCAAGAAACCACTATTCGTCGTGCAGGGCAAGAACGACCCGCGCGTGCCCTGGCAGGAGGCCGACCAGATCGTGGCCACGGTGAAGAAGAACGGCACGCCGGTGTGGTACATGACGGCGAACGACGAAGGGCACGGTTTCGGCAAGAAGGCGAATGCCGACTACCTGTTCTATTCGACGATCGATTTCTTCAATACCTACCTGCTCAAGTGAGGTAACTCGCCTTTCGTAGGGTGGACGGGTTCCCCGTCCGCGCGTTCACACCAGGTTTGAGCAGACGCGATCTCTGTTCACACGATTGTTGAACGCGCGGACGGCATAGCCGTCCACCCTACGAGACCAGGTATTCGGCGATCGCTTTCCCGACCTCGGTCGTATTCGCCGTCCCGCCCATGTCCGGCGTGCGCGGCCCCTGCACCAGGCAATGCTCCATCGCCCGCACCAGCGCGTCGTGCGCATCCTTGTACCCCAGGAAGTCCAGCATCATCGCCCCCGACCAGATCATGGCGATCGGGTTGGCGATGTTCTTGCCGTAGATGTCCGGCGCCGAGCCGTGCACCGGCTCGAACAGCGAGGGGAAGCTGCGTTCCGGATTCAGGTTGGCCGAGGGGGCGATGCCGATCGTGCCGGCGCAGGCCGGTCCCAGGTCCGACAGGATGTCGCCGAACAGGTTCGAGGCCACCACCACGTCGAAGCGCTCCGGCGACAGCACGAAGCGCGCCGCCAGGATGTCGACGTGGTACTTGTCCCAGCGGACCTCCGGATAGGCGGCTCCAACAGCGGCCACCCGCTCGTCCCAGTAGGGCATCGAGATCGCGATGCCGTTCGACTTGGTGGCCGCGGTCAGGTGCTTCTTCGGGCGGCGCTGCGCCAGGTCGAAGGCGTACTTGAGGATGCGGTCGGTGCCCTTGCGGGTGAAGATCGCTTCCTGCAGCACCAGCTCGCGCTCGGTGCCTTCGAACATGCGCCCGCCCACCGCCGAGTATTCGCCTTCGGTGTTTTCCCTCACCACGTAGAAGTCGATGTCGCCCGGCTGCTTGTTGGCGAGCGGGCAGGGCACGCCGGGCATCAGGCGCACCGGGCGCAGGTTGACGTACTGGTCGAACTCGCGCCGGAACTTCAGGAGCGAGCCCCATAGCGAGACGTGGTCGGGCACCGTGTCGGGCCAGCCGACCGCGCCGAAGAAGATGGCGTCGACACCAATCAGCTGCTGCTTCCAGTCGTCCGGCATCATCTTGCCGTGCTGGAGGTAATAGTCGCAGCTGGCCCACTCGAACGTGACGAACTCGAGCGGGATGGCGAAACGCCGCGCCGCCGCCTCGACGGCGCGCAGGCCCTCGGGCATGACTTCCTTGCCGATGCCGTCCCCGGCGATCACGGCGATCCTGTGCTTCTTCATGGCCTGCTCCTGTGTGCTGTTGGCATGTCGGCGCTCAGCTTAGCAAGAAAACGCTGCGTTTATAATCCCCTTGGGTGTGGCTCCATGGAACACGAATCGTGAATAATCAAATCGAAAACGGCGACCTGCGGGTGTTCGTCGAAGCGGTCCGCAAGGGCAGCTTCAGCGCGGCGGCGGAAAGCCTGGGCATGTCGCCGGCCTTTGTCAGCAAGCGCATCGGCGTGCTGGAGGCGCAGCTCGGCGTGCGCCTGTTCGCGCGCTCCACGCGCCGTGTCGTCGTCACCGAAGAGGGCGAGCAGGTCTACGCCAGGGCGCTGCTGGTGCTGGAGCAGCTCGACGACATGCTGGACGACGTCGCCGAGCGGCGCCAGGAACCGGCCGGGCGCCTGCGCATCTGCAGCAGCTTCGGCTTCGGGCGCAAGGTGGTGGCGCCGGCGATCGCGCGACTGGCGGCCAGCCACCCGCGGCTGCAGATCCGCTTCGAGGTGTTCGACCGCCTGGTCGATACGGTGGCGGAGGGCTTCGACCTGGACGTGCGCATCGGCGACAGCCTGCCGCCGCAACTGGTGGCGCGCAAGCTGATGGACAACCACCGCATCCTGTGCGCCGCGCCAAGCTATGTCGCGCGGCACGGCATGCCGAAGTCGCTGAAGGAACTCGCCAGCCACCAGTGCCTGGCGATCAAGGAGCGCGACCACCCGTTCGGCACCTGGCGCCTGCGCGGCCGGGGCGGCGAGGAAACCGTGCGGGTGTCGGGAGCGCTGTCCACCAACCACGGCGAGATCGCGCTGCGCTGGGCGGTGGAAGGCGCCGGCATCGTGCTGCGCTCGCTGTGGGATGCGCGCGCCTACCTGGACCAGGGCAGCCTGGTGCGGGTGCTGCCCGACTACACCCAGCCGGCCAGCGTGTGGGCCGTCTATCCGCAGCGCCTCGCCGGGTCGGGCAGGGTGCGGGTCTGCGTGGACTTCCTGCGCCGCCACCTGGCGCAGGGGGAAACATGAATGTTGGCGCGGGCGGTGCGCTTCGCTAAGATAGCTCTCATCCTTATCAACTCGTCCAGGACCTACCGTGTGGCTACCCGGGGACCCGATACCTGAATTCGTCGGCAGCACCGCGCACAATCCGCGCTATACCTTCTATACGACCGCAGGGCGCTACGTCGTCCTGAGTTTCCTCGGCAGCGCCGGCATTGCCGCGGTGCGCGAGGTGGTCGGCCACGTCGAGCGGCGCCGCGCCCTGTTCGACGACGAGCACCTGTGCTTCTTCGGCGTCTCGGTCGATCCGGACGACGAAGCCCACGGGCGCGTGCGGACCATCCTGCCGGGCATCCGCTATTTCCGGGACCTCGACCGCCAGCTCAGCATGCGCTTCGGCGCGCTCGCCGGCGACGGGGCGTCGGCGTACCGGCCCTTCACCCTGGTGCTCGACCCGATGCTGCGGGTGCTCGCGAACATTCCGCTCCTGAACCCCGAACAGCACAAGCGCGCGCTCGAGGACGCGATCGGGCGCCTGCCGCCGGTCGCCCAGCACGCCGGCACCGAACTGCATGCGCCGGTCCTGATCCTGCCGCGGGTGTTCGAGGAGGACCTGTGCCGGGAACTCATCGCGCTGTACGAGCGCCAGGGCGGAGTCGAATCCGGCTTCATGCGCGAGGTGAACGGCAAGACGGTCGAGGTCAGGGAGCGCAGCTTCAAGCAGCGCAAGGACGTCGAATTCGATACGCGCCCCGAATTCGCCGCCTTGCGGCAGGCCATCCATGCGCGCCTGCAGCGCCGGCTGCTGCCGGAGGTCAAGCGCGCCTTCCAGTTCGACATCACCCGGATCGAGCGCCACCTGGTCGCCCGCTACGACGCCAGCGAGGGCGGATTCTTCCGTCCCCACAAGGACAACACCACGCCGGGCACCGCGCACCGCCGCTTCGCCTGCACGATCAACCTGAACGCCGGGGAGTACCGGGGCGGCGAGCTGCGCTTCCCGGAATTCGGCCCGCGCTGCTACCGCGCGCCGACCGGCGGCGCGGTCGTCTTTTCCTGCTCCCTGCTGCACGAGGCGACGCCGGTGCTGGAAGGCACGCGCTATGCCTTCCTGCCCTTCTTCTACGACGAAGAGGCCGCGCGGCAGCGCGCGCGCAACCGCCATTCGCTGACCGGGCAGGTATTCGACCGGGCCAGGGGCCAGGACGACAACACGGCGGCAGCACGGCCGGCCTAGCCGCGTTCATCCCGGGCCCGCCCCGGTTCATGTCGGCCAAACCGGGATTCGTCCCATGTCGCCGAAGCAGCGCGCCGGCCCGGCTTACAGTGGGCTTCCCGAACCTGAAGAGAGAGACAAGCGCATGAAATCGATCCTGTCCGGCCTGCTGGCGACACTCCTCCTGGCCGCCGGCCCCGCCTGTGCCATCGACGCCGGCGGCCACTGGAAAGGCCGCATCGCCGGTTCCCTGAACGTGCACCTGGAATTCTCCAGGGCGGCGGACGGCAAGTGGGAAGGCAGGCTGGCGGTGCCCCAGCAGAACTTCAAGACGACCGTGGAGCAGCTCGAGGTCGGCGAGGAGCGGCTCGGATTCAGGCTGGCGCTACTCAACGCCGGCTTCAACGCGCGCTGGAGCGAAGCGGACCAGGCCTGGATCGGCACCTGGACCCAGAACGGCCAGGCCGTGCCCCTGCGCCTCGAGCGCACCGACGCGGCGGCGCTCGCGCCGAAGCGGCCGCAGATGGAAGCGATCGCGGCGCGCCAGCCGACGTATGCCAGCGTCGAGGTCGGCTTCGCCAATCCGGCGGGCGGCCATGTTCTCGCCGGCAGCTTGACCGTCCCCCAGGGCCAGGGTCCGTTCCCGGCGGTGGTGCTGGTGCACGGCTCCGGCCCCACCGACCGCGACCAGACCATCTTCGGGCACAAGCCTTTCCTGGTGCTGGCCGACCACCTGAGCCGCCAGGGCATCGCGGTCCTGCGCTACGACAAGCGCGGCGTCAAGCAGTCCGGCGGCGTCTACGCGCTGGCCACGACCCGGGACTTCGCCAGCGACGCCGAGGCGGCGGTCGCCTTCCTGCGCGGCCGTCCCGAGGTCGACGCGAAGCGGATCGGCGTGCTCGGCCACTCCGAGGGCGGGATGATCGCGCCGATGGTGGCATCGCGCGATCCGAAGCTGGCCTTCGTGGTGACGTTGGGAAGCCCCGGCGTGCGCGGCGAACTGCTGATGGTCGAACAGATCGCCCTCGGCACCAGGGCCGCCGGCATGCCGGAGGAGGCGGTGGCCAGGGAACGTGAGCTGAACCGCGCGGTGTTCGCGGCCATCGTGGCCGAGCCGCGCTCGGCGCTCGCCGGCGACAAGGCGCGCCGAATGATGGAAGCGGCCGAACGCGATGGGCTGCTGTCGGCCGGCACGGCGGCCGCGCGTGCCAGCCTGTTCGCGTCGCCCTGGTTCCATGCCTTCCTGCGCCACGAACCCGGCCCGGTGCTGCGGTCGGTACGCCAGCCCATCCTGGTCCTGAACGGCGAGCGCGACCTGCAGGTGCCGGCCGCGATGAACCTGGGCGCGATCCGCACTGCGCTCAAAGAGCACCCGCGCGCCGTGGTCAAGGAGCTGCCGGCATTGAACCACCTGTTCCAGACCGCACGCACCGGCGCCGGAAGCGAATACGCCGAGATCGAGGAAAGCCTCGCGCCGCTCGCGCTCGACACGGTGGGCGCGTGGATCCTGGAGACGGTCGCGCAGGCGCGCAGCGTAAAATAGTCTTATGGAACAACCAACAAGCAGCGACATCGAGCATCCCCTCCCGCCCGGCCTGGCGAGCAGGCTGGGCGGCTGGTCGGCGCGCGCGCAGCAATACCCGGTGTTCGGCAAGACCTGGTACGCCTACCGGCTGCGCGCCTTCCGCGCCCCGATGATCGTGTTCGCGCTGGTCCTCGCGCTGGTGGCGGCGCTGGTGCCCGCGCCGCCGCCCGGGGTCGACACGCTGCGCTTCTGGTTCACTTTCCCGGCGATCTGGCTGATGGTGGCGATCGCCCTGGCGCTGGGGCGCGGCCTGGCGGTGCTGGTGCGCGCGCGCGGCTGGAACCCGCGGCGCGAAGCGGCCGGCATCGTGTGCGCATTGCTGCTGGGGGTGCTGGTGGCCTGGTCGCTGACCCCCTTCGTCAGGACCGGCGGCCAGCCGGCGAACGGGCAGGCATCGGCCGAGCTGCAGGCCGAGCAGGCGCGCGACAACCGCATCGTCAACCTGGCGATCTGGTTCCCGGTGCTGGTGTGGCTGGCCGGTCCCTTCGACCTGGCCGCCTATTTCCGCCAGCGCGGCCTGCTGCGCGAGGCCGCCCTGCAGGCGCAGGCCGAGCGCTACAAGCACCAGCGCAACGAGGTCGAGGTGAAGCTGGCGGTACTGGCCAGCCAGGTCGAGCCGCACTTCCTGTTCAATACCCTGTCGGGCGTGCGCGCCGCCATGCTGTCCGACCCGGACCGCGGCATCCTCATGATCGACCACCTGATCGACTACCTGCGCTCGACCATCCCGCAACTGCGCGCCGACCGCGCCAGCACCTTCGTCGCGCTCGGCTCGCAGTGCGACTCGGTGCGCGCCTACCTGGGCGTGATCGCGGCGCGCATGCCGCGCCTGCACGCGGAAGTGGCCTGCGCGCCGGAACTGCGCGCCGCCCCCATTCCGCCCCTGATGCTGATCTCGCTGGTGGAAAACGCGGTCAAGCACGGCATCGAACCGAAGAAGGGGCCGGCCACGATCCGGGTTGCGGCCGCCTGCCGCGAAGTCGATGGCATGCGGATGCTGGAACTGAGCGTGAGCGACGACGGCGTGGGTTTTTGCGCGGCGAGCGGCAGCGGCATTGGCCTGAGCAATATCCGCGAGCGCCTGAAGCACCTGTACGGCGGCGCCGCCGCGCTCGCGTTGCGTGCGCGGGAAGAGGGCGGCGTGGTGGCGAGCATCACCCTGCCGCTGCTCGAGACGATGGAGGAAGCGTGAACATGCCGACCGCGATCATTGCCGACGACGAGGACCTGCAGCGCGCCGAGCTGCAACGCCTGCTGGCCCTGGCCTGGCCCGAGCTCGAGATCGTCGCCTCGGTGGAGGACGGCAGCGAGGCCCTGGCCGCGATCGCCGAACTGGAACCGAACGTGGCCTTCCTCGACATCCGGATGCCCGGCATCAGCGGGCTCGAGGTCGCGCGCGCCAGCGCGGGCAAAGCCTGCGTCGTCTTCACGACCGCCCACGACAGCCATGCGATCGAAGCCTTCGACCTCGGCGCCGTCGACTACCTGCTCAAACCGGTCAACGGGGCCAGGCTGGAACAGGCCTTGCAACGCGTGCGGACCCAGCTCGCAGCGGGCAACGGCGACGCCGAGCGCGCCCGGAGCTGGATGGAACTCGACCATCGCCTGCGGCCGAACGCCGCCCAGGAACGGATCCGCTGGATCAGCTGCACGGCCGGCAACGTCATCAAGCTGTTCCCGATCGACGAGATCCTGTTCTTCGAATCGGACACGCGCTATACCCGGGTGGTCACGGCCCAGGACGAGGGCCTGATCCGGATGCCGATCAAGGACCTGGCGGCAGGCCTGGACCCCGAGCAGTTCTGGCAGATCCGGCGCGGCACCCTGGTGTGCGCCCGCGCCATCGCGCGCATCCGCCGCGACGAAGTCGGCGGCTTCGTGGTCGAGTTGCGCGAGCATCCCGCGCAGCTGAAGGTCGGCCAGACCTATGCCTGGCGCTTTCGCAATGAGGTGCTGATCCGTTGAATCAGGGCAGCGCCTCAATATCCGCGCAGGGTGTTATAGGAATTGACCTGTTCCGGTGTAAGGATGTGCATCATTTCCAGATGCTTGCGGAGGTGGACGGCTCGCAGGCGCCCTTGAACCTGTGCGATCTTTTGCGTCTGGCTGTCCAACGTCGCTGGCGTGATCCGTCGGGATTTGAACAACGCGTCGAGCTCTCGCTCCGCTGCGATCAGTTCTTCGCCAAGCTCCCTGGCCTGCTTTTGCATGACGCTGAACAGTTCGTTTACCCTGGTCCGCTGTTCCGCAGTCAGCTCGAGCCGCTCGGCGAGCTCGAGGACATGCATGGGTCCGGGAAACCCATTCAGCTCCGCCGCAAGGGCTTGCGACATGCCGCGCCCGGCACGCAGGCCTTCCACCTGCTGGGATGACAAGGCCTTGATCTCGCGATCCTGAAACCCGGCGTAGGGCAGTTGCCCCTGGGCGCTGTGGGCGGCAGGTGTCTGGGCCGGAGCGTGATGGCCATGTCCATGCCCGGCATGTTGGGCGAAGGTTCCGGCGGAGGCGCTGAACAAAACAAGCATCGTGACGCTTGTCGAGGCAAATGTCAGTTTCATGTCGGGTGGTGTCGGGTAAGGATTGCTTTGGATGGTGGCAAAGTACTGGTAGCGCGCGCAAAAAGCATGGCCCGCACAAGGCGGGCCATGCTGGTGAAACGCGCAACGAGAACGGCTTACGCCATGTTCTGGTTCACGAAGTCCCAGTTGGCGACGTTCCAGAACGCGTCCAGGAACTTGGCGCGGGCGTTACGGTAGTCGATGTAGTAGGCGTGCTCCCAGACGTCGGCGGTCAGCAGCGGCTTGTCCGAGGTGGTGAGCGGAGTGCCGGCGTTCGAGGTGTTGACGATGTCGACGCTGCCGTCGGCCTTCTGCACCAGCCAGGTCCAGCCCGAGCCGAAGTTGCCCAGTGCCGACTTGTTGAACTCTTCCTTGAACTTGTCGAACGAGCCCCACTTGGCGTTGATGGCCTCGAGCGCCTTGCCGGTCGGTGCGCCGCCGCCGTTCGGGGTCATGCAGTTCCAGAAGAAGGTGTGGTTCCACACCTGGGCCGAGTTGTTGAACACACCGCCCGACGATTTCTGGATGATCTCTTCCAGGGACATGTTCTCGTACTCGGTCCCTTTGATCATGTTGTTCAGGTTGGTGACATAGGTCTGGTGGTGCTTGCCGTGGTGGTATTCCAGGGTCTCGGCCGAGATGTGCGGCTGCAGGGCATCCTTAGCGTACGGCAGTGGCGGCAGGGTATGTTCCATGTGCTATTCCTTGTGCGTTGGTTGGACGGGTTTTGTTCCAAAACCGCGCTATTCTAAACCGGATAGCGCGATGTTGCATGCTTGGCTAGTCATTCGGATCGCCGGGCGCGGCCTGCACGCTCGACACCACGATGTCGGCCGTGCCGCCGGCCAGGCGCAGGCTCAGCTTGTTGCGCGCCTTGATCTGCGCCGGGTCGCGCACGACCTCGCCCTTGACGTTGCGGACGATGGCATAGCCGCGCTCGAGCGTGCGTTGCGGGTTCAGCAGTTCCAGCTGGGACGCCAGTGCCTCGAGGGCGTCGCGGCGCCGCTTGACGGCGTTGCACAGGCTGGTGTTCAGGTGGCGTCCGTCCGACTCCAAGCGGGCGCGCAGCGCCCGCATGTCGGGGCGATGGCGCATCCAGCGCTGCTGCAGCTGGGCCAGTACCAGGTTCTGGCGATTCACCGGGGTGCGCACCGCATGGGTCAGCGCGGCCGCCATCGACAGCAGTTTCACGCGCTGGTGGCGGATCTGGGCCGAGGGGCTGAGCAGGCGGCGGCTGTAATTGTCCAGGCCCTGGCTGGCTTCCGACAGCGTGCGGCGCATCGCGCGGCGCAGGTCCTGGGCGTCGCCAGATACCGAGGCGAGCCAGTCGGCGCGCGGCGTGGCGGCCAGTTCGGCCGCGGCGGTCGGGGTGGCGGCGCGCACGTCGGCAGCGAAGTCGGCGATGGTGACGTCGGTCTCGTGGCCCACGCCCGAGATCACCGGGATCTGGCAGGCGTCGATGGCGCGCGCCACGCATTCCTCGTTGAAGCTCCACAGGTCCTCGATCGAGCCGCCGCCGCGGCATACCAGCAGCACGTCGGCTTCCTGGCGCCGCGATGCTGTCGTAATGGCTTCGGCGATCTTGTCCGCGGCGAACTGGCCCTGGACCGGGGCGGGGTAGAGGATCACGCGCACGTGCGGCACGCGCCGGCGCAGGGCGGTGAGCACGTCGCGCAGGGCCGCGGCCTGCGGGCTGGTAACGATGCCGATGGTGCGCGGGAACAGCGGCAGCGCTCGCTTGCGGTCCCCGTCGAACAGGCCCTGGGCCTGGAGCTTTTCCTTGAGCCTCAGGAAGGCCTCGTAGAGCTGGCCGACGCCGGCGCGGCGGATGGTCTCGACGTTGATCTGGTAGTCGCCGCGCGCCCCGTACAGGGTGACCAGGGCGCGCACCTCGACCTTGTCGCCTTCGCGCGGAACGAAGCCGGCATACTGGGCGCGGCTGCGAAACATCACGGCGCGCACCTGGGCGGCATCGTCCTTCAGCGTGAAATACCAGTGGCCGGAGGCGGCGCGCGTGAAGTTGGAGATCTCGCCGCCGATCCAGACCAGTGGAAAGCTCCGTTCGAGCAGTCGGGCGACCTGCTGGTTCAGGGCCGTCACGCTCATGACGGGTGGCGCGGTGTAGGCGGGATCGGCGTCGCGGTGGGTATCCATGGATGCTGCTCGGCTGCTATGGTAAAAGGGATGCTTATGTCACATCCTGGAGAAAACGACAAGGGCCGAAAGGCAGCCGTGTGCGCAACCGATCCATTCTTGTCTGGCATGAATCGTTGTTGCCAGTTTTCAATGCATTCTATTGGAGTCCTTTAAAATCAAAGGCTTGCGAAGGTGTCTTGAGGGTTCGAGGCGACTTTATCCACAAAATCTGTGGGCAACTCATCCATAAGACAGCGGACTGCCCAAGAATGCTGCGCAGCGCGCGACTTCCTTGCGGATCAAGCACTTAGCTACCCTGTGCCCCACTTGGACACATTGTTTTCCACAAAAAATGTGCATATCGCGACCTGAGGCATCGAGGTGGACAGGACGAGCCAAACGTGGGCGACGCTGCTCAAAAATGACGCTGGGAAAGTTTATTGTTATAGATCAAGGGTTTAGCTGTCTAGAGGGGGCTTTGCACACAATTTTGTCCACAAAAAGTGTGCACAAGGAAGGCGCCAAGGGGAGAAACAGGTCCCGGCCTCGTCCCGGGCGGTGTGGAAAGGCGCGTCCGGCATCGTGACACGCGCGTTTGAATGCGTTTCCCGGCGTTTGCATCTTTCGCAAGCAGCAGAAGATGATCCCTTATGAATCAACGGCTTAGGTGCAGGCGTACAGGATTCATCACATCCTTATCCACAAAAAATGTGCAGATGTGAATTTTCTTAGTCGCTAGCTCTCCAGAGCAGAACAAGTCATGCAAGAAAGGGGAGATTTGCACATCATCCCTCGCTTCATTGCTGATTGATGAAATTTTGTGCAATGAAAGTTTTTTGTGTTAGATCAAAGACTTAACATCGAAAAAAGGGCCTTGCTCACATTTTTGTCCACAAAAAATGTGAGGAACCTCACAGGCCAGGCCGACTGAGGATAAATTGCCACAGTGCTTAATTTTTGTGCGGTATAAATTTCCTCAAGTAAATCAATGACTTGGGTAATGCGGAGTGCCATTGCGCACAATTTTGTCCACAGAATTTGTTCGTAAGTGCAAACACTTGAGCTAGATCAAGATCATCCTGATCAAAGCACTTGTGCGGAAAGCATGCTCATCCGATTCGTGCCGTTTTCTTGCGCAGGCGCAGAATGTCCTTTGAAATCAAGGATCTTTGATCCAGCGGGCGGGCTTGCGCACATTTTTATCCACAGAAGCTGTGCAGAACCACACTTGCCGCACCGCTGGCAACTTGTTACATTGCTGAACTGATTTTCTTTCCCACAGGAGTTTCTTTTGCTCGCCATCTTTCAAGCTGCAGGCTGGCCCATCTGGTTCTTGCTGATTGCCTCGATCATCGCCGTCGCCCTGATCGTGGAACGCCTGCTCTACCTGCGCCGCGAGAAGATCCTCCCGAAGGCATTGCTGGATGAAGTCATCCGCGTCTACCGCGCCGGCAAGGTCACGCCCGACGTGGTCGACAAGCTCGAACACAATTCGCCGCTCGGCACCGTGCTGGCCGCTGCGTTGCGCAACGTCGACGCGCCGCGCGACGTGATGAAGGAATCGATCGAGGAAGCCGGCCGCGGCGTCGCCCACGGCCTGGAGCGTTTCCTCACCACCCTCGGCACCATCGCCTCGCTGGCTCCGCTGCTGGGCCTGTTCGGCACGGTGGTCGGCATGATCGAGATCTTCGGCGCGCAAAGCCCGACCGGCGGCAGCAACCCGGCCCAGCTCGCGCACGGCATCTCGGTGGCGCTGTACAACACCGGCTTCGGCCTGGCCATCGCCATGCCGGCCCTGGTGTTCTACCGCCACTTCCGCGCCCTGGTCGACAGCTTCGTCGTCGAGATGGAACTGCAGTCCGTGAAATTCGTCGACGTCGTGCACGGGACCCGCAAATGATGAACTTCCGCCGCGACCGCCGGCGCGAGGAACCGGAGATCAACCTGATCGCGTTCATCGACGTGCTGCTGGTCGTCCTGATCTTCCTGATGGTGTCGACCACCTTCAGCAAATTCACCGAGCTGCAGATCACGCTGCCCACGGCCGACGCCGAGCGGGTAGCCGAGCGTCCCTTCGAGATCAACGTCACCATCGACGCCAAGGGCAACTACACGGTCAACAACGTGCCGGTCTCCTTCCACAGCGTGGCCGGGCTGGCGGAAGACTTGAAAACTGCTGCCCGCAACGCTCCCAACGGCCAGGCGGCCAACGACCCCGTCGTGATCGTCAATGCCGACCAGTTCGCGATGCACCAGATGGTCATCAACGTGCTGGAAGCGGCGCGCGTGGCCGGCTACGACAAGCTGACCTTCGCCGCCCAGACCGGCACGAAAAAGTAAACAGGCGGACGCCCTGGCGTCCGCTCCCCTCCATGGCGTCCAACCTCGAATCGACCCTCACCCGCGCGTGGCTGCGGCGCGGCCCGCTGGCGCTGGCCTTGCTGCCGCTCGCGCTGCTGTTCCGCGTGCTCGCCGGCCTGCGCTCGCTCCTGTACCGCTTCCAGCTCAAGAAGAGCGAGCGCCTGCCGGTGCCGGTCATCGTGGTCGGCAACATCTTCATCGGCGGGACCGGCAAGACCCCGCTCACCATCTGGCTGGCGCAAAGCCTGCGCGGCGCCGGCCTGCGCCCGGGCGTGATTTCGCGCGGCCACGGCGGTGCGGCCGAGCTGCCGCGCGAGGTGACGCCGCAATCCGATCCCCGTGAAGTCGGCGATGAGCCGCTCCTGATCGCGGCGCGCGCCGTTTGCCCGGTCGTGGTCGGACGCCAGCGTGCGCAAGCCGGCAGGGCGCTGCTGGCCAGCCACCCCGAGGTGGACGTCCTGATCACCGACGACGGCCTGCAGCACTATGCGCTGGCGCGCGACGTCGAGATCGTCCTGTTCGATGGCCGCGGGGTGGGCAACGGCTGGCTGCTGCCGGCCGGTCCGCTGCGCGAACCGCCTTCGCGCCGGCGCGACTTCACGGTGGTGAACGCGCCCGAGATCACCCCTGGGCTGGCGCGCGCGGTCGGCGGCCAGCCTTTCCAGATGCAGCTGGCGGGCGACTTCGCCGAACCCTTGCTGCGGCCCGAAGACTGCCTGCCCCTGGCGCGCCTGAAGGGCAGGCGCATCGTGGCGGCGGCCGGCATCGGCAATCCGGGCCGCTTCTTCGCCATGCTGCGCGGCGCCGGCCTGGACTTCCGGGAGCTGCCGCTGCCCGACCACCACGACTTCCTCGACCGGCCTTTCGACGGGATCGATGCCGATGTCATCCTGATCACGGAGAAGGATGCAGTAAAATGTCGGCAACTTGATAACCTGAAGGACGACCCGCGCTTGTGGGTCGTGCCCGTGACGGCGCGGATCGACCCCGCGCTGGCCGAACAAATCGTGGAGAAATGTCGTGGACGCTCGACTGCTTGATATCCTGGTCTGCCCGCTGTGCAAGGGCCCCCTCCAGTACGACAAAAAGGCGCAGGAACTGATCTGCAGCCCGGACCGCCTGGCCTACCCGATTCGCGACGGTATCCCGATCATGTGGGCCGACCAGGCGCGCAAGATCGAAGCGGTGTAAGCCGTGGGTTTTACCGTCATCATCCCGGCCCGCCTGGCTTCGACCCGGCTGCCGAACAAGCCGCTGGCCGACCTCGGCGGCAAGCCGATGGTGGTGCGCGTGGCCGAACGCGCGCGCGAATCGGGCGCCGCCCGCATCATCGTCGCCACCGATCACCCGGACATCCTGGCGGCCTGCGCGGCGCACGGCGTCGAGGCCTGCATGACGCGCTCCGACCATCCTTCGGGCACCGACCGCATCGCCGAAGTCGCGCACCAGCTGGGCCTGGGGCCGGATGAGGTGGTGGTCAACCTGCAGGGCGACGAGCCGCTGATCGACCCGGCCCTGCTGGCCGCCTGCGCCGCGCGCATCGTCGACGGCGTGCCGATGGCCACCGTGGCCCATCCGATCGTTGAGGTGGCCGAGGTGTTCAACCCGAACGTGGTCAAGGTCGTGCTCGACAAGGCGGGCAGGGCGCTGTACTTCTCGCGCGCCACCATTCCCTGGCACCGCGACGCCTTCGCCGCCAGCAAGGATGCGCTGCCGGCCGGCTACGCGCCGCTGCGCCACGTCGGCCTGTACGCCTACAGCAACGCCTTCCTCCAGGCCTATCCGGCGCTGGAAAGTTCGCCGCTCGAAACCATCGAGGCGCTGGAACAACTGCGCGTTCTGTGGCATGGCTACCCGATCGCCGTGCATATCACCGACAGTGCGCCGCCGGCCGGCGTCGACACCCCGGACGACCTGGAGCGCGTGCGCCGCCACTACGCTGCCTGAACTTCCTTACGCCAGTTTTACGTTGTCTGCGCTATGTCAAAACAGGCTCGCGGAGGCCCCGGGGGTTGGCGTTAAAGCTGACTTTTGTGGTAACTTTCGTGTCAAGTAGCCAGATATGCATCAAACGCAATCGTTAGCGCACATAAAAATTATCAACATCCTCTAAGAATCTAGGAAACTCATGCGTCTCATTCTGTTAGGAGCACCCGGCGCCGGCAAAGGCACCCAGGCTAACTTCATCAAGGAAAAGTTCAACATTCCGCAGATTTCCACCGGCGACATGCTGCGTGCGGCGATCAAGGCTGGAACCGAACTGGGCCTGGCTGCCAAGAAGGTCATGGATGCGGGCCAACTGGTGTCGGACGACATCATCATCGGTCTGGTGAAAGAGCGCCTGAAGGAGACCGATTGCGCAAACGGCTACCTGTTCGACGGCTTCCCGCGCACCATCGCGCAGGCCGACGCCATGAAGGACAGCGGCGTGCAGATCGACTACGTGCTGGAAATCGACGTGCCCGATGAACTGATCGTCGAGCGCATGTCGGGCCGCCGCACCCACCAGGCATCGGGCCGCGTGTACCACACCAAGTTCAACCCGCCCAAGGTCGAAGGCGTCGACGACGTCACCGGCGAGCCGCTGGTGCAGCGCGACGACGACAAGGAAGAAACCGTCCAGAAGCGCCTGGCCGTCTACCACAACCAGACCGAAGTGCTGCTCGGCTACTACAACAAGTGGGCCCAGTCGGGCCTGCCGGGCGCGCCGAAGTACCGCAAGATCTCGGGCGTCGGCCCGGTCGAGCAGGTGCGCGACGCCGCCTTCGCGGCGCTGTCGGAATAAATACGCAAGAAGTCGCTCAACGGCCCCAAGGGGCCGTTTTTCATTTGAGTAAGCGGCCGAACGGCTTTTCGTAGCGTGGGCGGCTATGCCGCCCACGCGGTCGTTGTTGCCTTCAATTCTGCCGTGACAGTGCTGACGATAGTTGACCGCGTGGGCGGGAAAACAGTCCACTGGACTGTTTTCCCCCGCCCACCCTACAAATGCGATCAGCATGGAGGCGTTACAAATACCGTTCGACGGCCGCCGTCAACGAGTCGCGGTCCGAATCCCCCTGGTAGCGTTCGCCGTTGATGAAGAAGCTCGGCGTTCCGCTCGCTCCCAGCGATTGCGCCTCTTGCGCCTGCGCCCGGATCCGCTCGCGGTGCCTGCGCTCGGCCATGTCGGCCTCGAAGCGCGCTCCATCCAGCCCCAGGCCCTGGGCCAGCAGCGGCAGCTGGGCCGGGGCCATCTGCGTCTGGTGCTCGAACAGGCTGTCGTGCATCTCCCAGAACTTGCCCTGGGCGCCGGCCGCTTCCGCGGCCTCGGCCGCGCTTTCCGCATACGGGTGCATGCCCAGCGGCAGGTGGCGGTAGACCAGCGCGATGCGCTCGCCGTACTGCTGCCGCAGGCCGCTCAGCGTCGGATGGGCCCGCGCGCAATAGGGACACTGGAAATCCCCGTACTCGATGATGACGATGTCGGCGTCCGGACTGCCCCGTACGTGGTCGCCCTCCACGATCTCTACCCGTCCCATGCTCGCTCCTGTGAATGAGGTCGGCCCGATCTTCGCACGCCGGCGGGGGAGTGCGCCGCCCGTTACCGTTTGACAATCATGTGAGGAAGTGTTTCGCGTGCGCCGATCACGCCGGCGCAGGCAGATAATGGCCTGTCCAATATCCGAATCGCATGAGGTGCACCATGAGTCCCATCCAGTCCATGATTGCCCTGCTGTTCGCCCTGGGCTCCGCGGGCGCGCTGGCACAGAACGTGGCGGCGCAGCAGCCCCCGACGGGCAAGCCGGTCGACGACAGCGCCAGCTACGGCCCGGTACTGAACCCGCAGCAGCCGACCCCGGCTACCACCCAGCAGCCGACTCCGGCCAGCACGCAGGCGGCAGGCGAGGCCCGGCCGCAGGCGCAGGAAGAGCGCGCCGGACAGCCGCCGGTCACCGGCAAGCAGAACGAAGTCGACCCATCGGCCCGTCCTGCTCCAGGAACCGGGCAGCCGGCCCCGGCCCAGACGCAGCCCCGCGCCCCGGCCCAGCCGCAAACCCCGCTGCAGCCCAGGACCCAGCAGGAGCTGCAGGGCAAGCCCGAGCCCCGGCAGCAGGACAAGAAGCAGGCCCAGCGCCGGCCGGGCGCAGTCCAGCGCATCGAGGCCACGCCGCGCATCGCCGCACCGGCGCCGGCGCCGGCCGCGCGCACCGGCGTCGCGGCGGCGCCCGCTCCGCCCGGTCCGCAGTCGAGCCAGGTGGTGAGTTGCGTGGGCGGCACCTGCACCGACGTCAACGGCACCACCTACAACGCCGGCGGCCCGGGCAATGTGGCGATCAGCAGCAGCGGGCGTGCCTGCACCACCAACGGCACCACGGTCCAGTGCCTTTGATCGGACAGGAACATTGCGCTTGGTGAGTGGTTTTTCCTGGCAAAAGTTCGCTACAATGCCGGCTGTTTGACGTTTACGTTAACGTAAGCTTTGCGTGAACCGTCAGCACCGCGCCGAAGACAGCGGCACTAGAACTTTTAAAAGGGAAAACCATGCAGATTCAGAACAATGTGTTCATCGTGACCGGTGGCGCGTCGGGCCTTGGAGCCGCCACGGCGCGCATGATCACGGAAGCGGGCGGCAAAGTCGTCATCGCCGACGTGCAGCTTGACGCAGGCGCCGCGCTGGCGGCCGAGTTGGGCGGCCAGTTCGTCAAGTGCGACGTCACTTCGGAAAGCGACGGCCTGGCGGTCGTGGAAGCGGCCACCAAGCTGGGTACGCTCCGCGGCCTGGTCAACTGCGCCGGCGTGGCGCCGGCAGTCAAGACCGTCGGCAAGGACGGCCCGCATCCGCTGGACGCCTTCCAGCGCGCGGTGAACATCAACCTGGTCGGTACCTTCAACATGTGCCGCCTGGCCGCCGACGCCATGGGCAAGCTCGAGGCATCGGAATACGGCGAGCGCGGCATCATCATCAACACCGCCTCGGTCGCGGCCTTCGACGGCCAGATCGGCCAGGCGGCCTACGGCTCCTCGAAGGCGGCCGTTGCCGGCATGACCCTGCCGATGGCGCGCGACCTGGCGCGCAGCGGCATCCGCGTGATGACCATTGCTCCGGGCATCTTCGAAACCCCGATGCTGATGGGCATGCCCCAGGAAGTGCGCGATTCGCTGGGCAAGATGGTCCCGTTCCCGCCGCGCCTCGGCATGCCGAAGGAGTATGCGCACCTGGCCAAGGCCATCATCGAAAACGTGATGCTCAACGGCGAAACCATCCGCCTCGACGGCGCGATCCGCATGCAGCCGAAGTGATCGGATGCATATCGCTTCCTGAAGCCTTCTGCCAATTGTTGTAGGATGGGCAGATGTCGGGCGCGTGGCGCAAGCCGCGCGCCCGTTTTGCTTCTGGAGGAACGATTTGAACGACACGAAGTTGCGCAGCGCCGTCCTGGCCGTGGCCTTGGCCTTCACGGTCCAACCGCTGCTGGCGCAGGACAGCCGCCAGGCTGCCCCCGAAGCCGCCACCGGCTACACCGCCAAACCCGGCTGGCCGGCGAAAAACTACATGGTGGCCGCGGCCAATCCGCTGGCGGTGCAGGCCGGCTACCAGATCCTGCAACAAGGCGGCAGCGCGATCGACGCCGCGATCGCCACCCAGATGGTGCTGACGCTGGTCGAGCCGCAGTCTTCCGGCATCGGCGGCGGCGCCTTCCTGGTCCATTACGACGGCCGCAAGACCCAGGCTTTCGATGGCCGGGAGACCGCGCCTTCGCAAGCCGACGAGCGCCTGTTCCAGCGTCCTGACGGCACGCCGCTGTCGCGTGCCGAGGGCATCGTCGGCGGCCGCTCGGTCGGCGCGCCGGGCGTGCTGCGCATGCTGGAACTGGCGCACAAGGAGCATGGCAAGCTGCCCTGGAAGGCGCTGTTCGCGCCCGCCATCCGCATGTCGGAAGAGGGCTTCGCGGTCAGCCCGCGCCTGCACGCGCTGTTGTCCGGCGACCGCTACCTGCGCAAGGACCCGGAAGCCGCGCGCTACTTCTACGGCAATGGCGGCCAGCCCTGGCCGGTCGGCCATGTCCTGAAGAACCCGGCATTGGCAAAGACGCTGCGCGAGATCGCCGAGGGTGGCGCCGACGCTTTCTACCGAGGCCGCATCGCGCGCGACATCGCCGCCAAGGTGCAGGGCCACCCGAGCAACCCGGGCCTGCTCAGCGCCGCCGACATCGCCGCCTACCAGCCGAAGGTCCGCACCCCGGTCTGCAGCGACTATCGTGCCTACACGGTATGCGGCATGCCGCCGCCGTCTTCCGGCGGCATCGCGGTCGCCCAGATGCTGGGCATGTTCGAGACCTTCGACATGAAGGCGCTCGCCCCGAACAACGGCGTGCCGGGGCCGGATGCGCTGCACGTGTTCAGCGAAGTCGGGCGCCTGGCCTACGCCGACCGCAACCGCTACGCCGCCGACACCGACTTCGTGCCGCTGCCGGGCCGCGGCGTGCCCAGCCTGATCGACAAGACTTACCTGGCCACGCGCGCCAGGCTGGTGGGACAGCGTTCGATGGGTGAGGCGCCGGCCGGCAAGCCGCCCGGCATGGAGATGGCCTGGCACTGGGGCAAGGACAACGCGATCGAGACGCCGTCGACCTCGCACGTCTCGGTGGTCGACGGTTTCGGCGCCGGCCTGGCCATGACCACCACCATCGAGGACGCCTTCGGTTCGCGCCAGATGGTGAACGGCTTCATCCTCAACAACCAGTTGACCGATTTCTCCTTCGCCTCGCGTGATGCCGACGGACCGGTCGCCAACCGCGTGGAAGCCGGCAAGCGCCCGCGCAGCGCGATGTCGCCGACCGTGGTGTTCGACCGCAAGACCGGCAAGCTGGTGCTGACGGTGGGCTCGCCCGGCGGCCCGGCCATCATCAACTACGTCGCCAAGGTGCTGGTCGGCACGCTGGATTGGGGTCTCAACGTGCAGCAGGCGATCTCCCTGCCGAACTTCGGCAGCCGCAACGGCCCGACCGAACTCGAAGTGGGTCGCTTCCCGTCGACCACCATCGAGGCGCTGAACGCGCGCGGCCACAAGGTACGCCTGGGCGAGCAGACCTCGGGCCTGCACGGCATCCAGCGCATCGAGGTGCATGGGGTGCCGCTGTGGTATGGCGGGGCCGATCCGCGCCGCGAGGGCGTGGCGAAAGGGGATTGACAAAAGAAAGGACAAGGATGGGCGCATCCGGGACCGCCCTTGATCATTGTCGGACTTGCATGCACGTTGGGTAAAATGTAGTTTCCGCTAGGAAAAAGTTTGTCGCGCAGCCATAATGCCGGGTATCTATTTATATAGCCGGAGAGTTGGTGCCAGCACGCCGCCTGCGGCGCAAGCGCGAGGCATCCTTGATTCAACGACGACTCCTGATCGGCACGGCCATCCTGCCGGCCATCCTGCTCGGCTGCGGGGGCGATACGCCGGAACCGCCGCCGACCACCCAAACGCTGCGGATGGCGCATTCATCTGCACACCAGTCCCAGGTTCAGCTCGGTCCGGCGCCGACCAACGATGGGCTGGCCAAGGCCGTCCCGGGCCAGGGCAGCATGCACGGGAAGTCGGCGCAACAGCTGGCAGGCGAGCAGGCCGCGCTCGAGATCGACACGAACGACCGCGAAGCGGTCCGGCTCTTCTTCAACAGGGTTTACCAGCAGGAAGATGTGCCGATGGCGTGGACCGGGAATTACGCGGCTGGCGACGCCGGCACGGTCGACTCCCGGCATCATGCCGCCACCATGCAACGCATCAACTGGTACCGGGCGATGGCCGGCTTGCGTGCCGCCAGCGTGTTTTCGCCCGAAAACAGTGTCGGCGCACAGCAGGCAGCGTTCATGATGAGCGTGAACGACCAGCTGTCGCATTATCCGCCTGCGACCTGGAAGTTCTACACCGCTGCGGGCGCCCGGGCGGCCGGCCAGTCGAACCTGGCGCTCGCCGCCACCGGCCCGCGCGCCATCGATGCCTACATCAACGATTACGGCGAGAATAATAGTTCGGTAGGCCACCGCCGCTGGATCTTTCACCCACAAAACCGTTCCTTCGGCATTGGGGACGTGCCGCCGAGCACGCTCGAAGGCGCCAGCCTACGGGGCGCAAACGCGCTCCACGTCTTCGACCTGGCGCCGGGACTGCCGCGCGTGGCCCGCGACGGTTTCGTGGCCTGGCCGGCGCGCGGCTACATGCCTTACCAGGCGGTGTATGGCCGCTGGTCTCTTTCTCATACCACGGCCGATTTCTCCCGCGCCGACGTGGCCGTCTCGCGCAATGGCATGGCGCTGGGAGTCAAGCTGGAACCTGTCAAGAACGGGGTTGGCGAAAACACCGTGGTCTGGACGCTGCCCGACATGCCGATGACCCAGGCATGGGGAAACCATGTGGCGCCCGCGCAGGACATCCGCTACCGCGTGTCGGTGTCGAACGTCTTCATCGGTGGCCAGCCCCGCCGCTTCGACTATGAGGTCATCGTTTTCGACCCGGCCCGGCCGGCGGCCGGCGCGCCCATGGCGCGCCTGACGCTGCCGTCCCCGGTCGCCAGGGGCAGCGACTATACCGCCCAGGTCGCGCCCATGCCGGGGGCGACCGGCTACGGCATCCTGGCCTACCGGGCCTGGCCGCTCCGGGGTATCGCCGCTGCCGAATTCACGTCCGCCATGTGGACCGCGGGAAGCGGCATTTCGGCCAATGCGATCGGCAATGGCGAACTGCGCCTGTATCATGACGCGAGCGGCATCGGAAGCGTCCAGAGCTGGACGCTGAACAGGAAGCTGTTGGTGAACCCGGGTGCGGCTTCACTGTCGTTTGTGCGCGCCGCCGGCTCCGCCATGGATACCCAGGCCCTGCGGGTGCAAGTCTCGACGGACGATGGCGCCAGCTGGACCGATGTCTACCGCGAGCAAGGCAGGGGCACGACGCGCATGCCGGCCGCACTGCTTTCCGTGCCGCTGGAAAACTATGCCGGACGTCTTGTCCGCCTGCGTTTCCTCAGCGACTACCAGTCGAGCCGCTACATTGGCGCCGATACCGGCTGGACCGTCAGGGAGATCGCCTTCCGCGACGTCGACGAACTGGTCGACGAGCATGACCTGCGCTCGCCCAGCGGCATCTTTCAGTTCCATGCGGCACAGGCTGGCGACATGGTGTTCCTGCCGCGGGTGCAATATCAGGGCCGTTATTTTTCCGATCCCGGGCCGGCGGTCCGCTTGCGGATCGAGGGCCTGACAATGAACGGCCCGCTGGCGGCCTACACCCTCGCTCTGGACAATGGCATCCTCAGCATCGCCGACCGTCTAGGTAGCGACGGCGTGCAGCTGGTGCGCCAGCCCCACCGCCTCGATTTCAGTGACCTGAGCCTGGCTTTCGACGTGGACGGCAAGGCCGGCCAGGCCTATCGCCTGTATCGCGCCGCCCTCGACCGCAAGCCCGACAACGTCGGCCTCGGCTTCTGGATCGCGGCGCTCGATGGCGGCCAGTCGCTGGAAAGCATGGCGGCGAGCTTCGTGACATCCGCCGAGTTCGCTAGCCTGTACGGCGTCGCGCCCAGCCAGGCCCAGATCCTCACCGCGCTTTACCGGAACGTGTTGCATCGAACGCCCGACCAGGCTGGCTTCGACTACTGGATCGGGCAGATGAACAGCGGCCTGAGTACCGGGCAGTTGCTGATCCAGTTCAGCGAAAGCGCCGAGAACAGGCGCCAGGTCGCTGCCGAGGTGGCGCTGGGCATCGCGTACGCGCGCTGGGCGGCGGGAAAAACGTCGGCGAAAACCAACTAGCAGACATTTATTTCCCAAGAGATACCCGACTTTTGCTAAGCTTCGCTGGGTGGACAGTGGAGCAAAAACAGGCCTGGTCCTCACAGGCGGTGGAGCACGCGCCGCCTACCAGGCCGGCGTGATGCATGCGATCGCCCGCATCCTCGCCGACGCGGGCCGGCCGGCCCTGCGCTCTCCCTTCGACATCATCTGCGGCACCTCGGCCGGGGCGCTCAATGCCACCGCGCTGGCCTGCCGCGCCGACGACTTCGGCAGCGCCGTGCGCGGCCTGCTGAACGTGTGGGAAGGCGTTGCCGCGCACCAGGTCTACCGCGCCGATTCGCTGGCCGTGCTGCGTTCGGGCGCGCGCTGGCTGTCGCTGCTCTCGTTCGGCTGGCTGCTGCGCAAGTGGCACGCGTCGCCGCCCCAGTCCCTGCTCGACAACACCCCGCTGGCCGGCCTGCTGCACCGCGCCCTCGACCTGCCGCGCCTCGACGCCGCGCTCGCCGACGGCGTGCTGCATGCGCTGGCGATCACGGCTTCGTCCTACAGCAGCGGGCACCACATCACCTTCTACCAGGCCGCGCGCGAGATCGCGCCCTGGCTGCGCCACCAGCGCCTGGCCCTGTCGACCCAGATCAGCGTCGAGCACCTGCTGGCATCGAGCGCCATTCCCTTCATCTTCCCGGCGGTGCCCTTGTACCTGGGAGGGCGGCGCGAATACTGCGGCGACGGCTCGATGCGCCAGCTGGCGCCGATCGCGCCGGCCATCCACCTGGGGGCCGCGCGGGTGCTGGTGGTCGGGGCGGGGCGCATGTCGGAGCCGGCCGTCGACCCGGCCCCGAATACCGGCTATCCGAGCCTGGCGCAAGTCGCCGGCCATGCGCTGTCCTCGATCTTCCTGGACAGCCTGGCGGCCGACATCGAGCGCCTGCAACGGGTCAACCAGACGCTCGCGCGCGTGCCGCCGCTTGCCCGCGCGGCGCTGCCGCTGCGCCAGGTCGACCTCTTGGTAATCGCGCCCTCGGAACGGCTCGACGACATCGCCCTGCGCCACGTCCAGAGCCTGCCGGCGCCGGTGCGCACGCTGCTGGGCGGGATCGGCGCCCTCGAAACCCGCGGCGCCGCGCTGGCCTCCTACCTGCTGTTCGAGGGCGCCTACACGCGCGAGCTGATCCGCCTCGGCGAACACGACACGCTGGCCCGGCGCGCCGACGTGCTGGCCTTCTTCCCCGAATGAGCGCGCTGATCCGACTGTTCACGGCGGCATGGCTGCTGCTGCTGGGCGCGGGCGCGCTGGCCGGCCCGCCCAGTCCCACCCTGCGCTTCGAGCACCTGTCGGTGGCCGAAGGCCTGGCGCAGGAGACCGTGCTGGCGGTGGTGCAGGACCGCGACGGCTTCATGTGGTTCGGCACCCAGAACGGCCTGTCGCGCTTCGACGGCTACCGCGTGATCAACTACCGCACCGTGCCCGGCAAGCCGCGCTCCCTGTCCAACAGCTGGGTGCGGGTATTGCACCTGGACCGTCACGGCCGCCTGTGGCTGGGCACCGACGGGGGGCTCAACCTGTACGACCCCGTCACCCAGTCCTTCACCCTGTTCGTGCCGGAGGAAACCGCGCGGCGCGGCAACGGCAACCGCCACATCAATGCCATCATCGGCGACGGCCGCGACGGCCTGTGGATCGGCACCAACGACGGGCTGCAGCACTTCGACACCACACTGCGCCGGTTCACCACCTGGCACCACGAGCGCGGCAACGAAGCGAGCCTGAGCGACGACAACGTCAATGCGCTGGCGCTGGACGCCGGCGGGCGGCTATGGATCGGCACCGGCGGCGGGCTCGACAGCCTGGTCACGGGCAAGGGCGTCGAGCGCGCCCGCATCGAGCACCACCCCGCCGGCCTGGGGCCGCGCGGCAACCCGGTGCACGCGCTGCTGGTGGACGGGCAGGAGCGCCTGTGGGTCGGGCGCATGGGCGGCCTGGAACGGCACGAGACCGCCGGGCCGAACGCGGGCAAGGTGCGCCGCTTCGGGCCCGAGGACGGCGTCGGGCCGTGGTGGATCACGGCCCTGTACCGCGACGCCGGCAACGAGATCTGGGTCGGGACCCACGACGACGGCCTGCTGCGCTGGCGCGGGACCGAGGACAGGTTCGAGAACCACCGCCACGTGGTCAGCGACCGCCACAGCCTGGGCGACAACCAGGTGTCCTCGCTGTACCGCGACCGCCTCGGCACGTTCTGGGTCGGCACCTGGTACGCCGGCGTGTCGCGGGTGGACCTGGGCAGCGGCGGCTTCGCCCGCATCGTGCGGCGCCAGACGGGCCCCGGCCTGCCCGACACCCTGGCCGACAACAAGGCGCGCGCGCTGCTCGGCGACGGCGACAAGCTCTGGGTCGGCACCGCCACCGCGCTCAACCACGTCGACCCGGCCACCGGCGCGACCACCGTCTACCGCCCCGACCCGCGCAACCCGAACAGCCTGGGCGACGTGCCGGCCAGCGCGCTGGCGCGCGAGCGCAGCGGCCGCCTGTGGATCGGCAGCCGCACCGGGCTCACTTCGTTCGACCCGGCTACCCGCCGTTTCGAGCGACTGGCACTGCCCGGCGACGCCGACGCCAACCACGTGCGCGCCCTGTATGCCGGGCCGGACGAGGGCATCTGGATCGCGACGCGCGGCGGCCTGCACCGGCTCGACCCGGCCAGCCGGCGAATCGAGCACTGGCGTCACGATCCGGCCAGGTCCACCAGCCTGGCCGACGACATCGTGCGTCCGATGCTGCTGGACCGGCGCGGCCGCATGTGGATCGGCACCTTCGACGGCCTCGACCTGATGGACCGCGCAAGCGGCCGTTTCCGCCACTTCCGCCACGATCCCTACGACGCGGCAAGCCTGAGCCACGACGAGGTGCACGCGCTGTTCGAGGACAGCCGCGGCGACGTCTGGGTCGGCACCGCGGTCGGCCTGAACCGCATGGTAACGGCCGCCGACGGCTCGGTCAGCTTCGTGCGCTACACCACGCGCGAGGGCCTGCTGGACGACGCGGTCGCGGCGATCCTGGAGGACGACGACGGCCGCCTGTGGGTCAGCACCACCAGCGGCCTGTCCTGCTTCGATCCGGCCGCCAAGCGCTGGCGCAACTATACGGCCGCCGACGGCCTCACCGAGGGCGCCTTCTTCGACTCGTCGGCGGCGCGCGGCCCCGGCGGCATCCTGTACTTCGGCGGCTTCAACGGCATCACGGCCTTCGACCCGCGCGCGATCCGCGACAACCGGGTAGCGCCGCGCCCCGTCATCACCGGCCTGACGATCTTCAACCGGGCGATCGAGGAGGTGCTGCCCGGCGCGCTCAAGGGCCCGGTCGAGCATGCCGAGGCGGTGACCCTGCCGGCCGGGGCCTCGGTGTTCTCGCTGGAGTTCTCGGCCCTGCACTTCGCCGCGCCCGCGCGCAACCGCTTCGCCTACCGCCTCGACGGCTTCGACCAGGACTGGGTCTACGAGGACGCCGCCAGGCGCTTCGCCACCTACACCAACCTGGATCCCGGCACCTACGTGTTCCGGCTGCGCGCGGCCAACAAGGACGGGGTCTGGAGCGAGCAGGTGGCCGCGCTGGCGATCACGATCGAGCCGCCGCCATGGGGCACGCCATGGTTCCGCGCCGTCGCCGTGCTGCTGCTGGCGGCCCTCGGCTACATGGCGGTGCGGATGCGCATGTCGGGCCTGCAGCGCCAGAAGGAGCAACTGGCGCGCCAGGTGGGCGCGCGCACCGAGCAGGTCGAGCAGCAGAACCGCATCCTCGAGCGCCAGACCGAGGAACTGCGCGACCAGGAACAGCGCGTGCGCCAGCAGTCCAACGAGCTGGCGCGCGCCTACCGTGCGCTGCAGGAGAACGAGGAATTCCTGCGCCAGGCCAAGCAGCGCGCCGAGGATGCGACGCGCCAGAAGTCCGAGTTCCTGGCCAACATGAGCCACGAGATGCGCACGCCGCTGGCCGGCGTGATCGGCATGCTCGGCTTCGCGCTGCGCGACGCCTCCCTGCGCGAGACCACGCGCGAGCAGATCCAGCGCGGCCAGGGCAATGCCGAGGCCCTGCTGGCGATCATCAACGACCTGCTCGACTTCTCCAAGATCGAGGCGGGCAAGCTGAGCATCGAGAACATCGACTTCGACCTGCACGCCAAGATCCGCAACGTGGCCAGCCTGTTCGAGGAGCAGGCCGCGGGAAAAAGCGTGGGCTTCGACGTGAGCATCGACCCCGGGTTGCCGCGCTTCGTGGTGGGCGACCCGACCCGGGTGCGCCAGGTGCTGGTCAACCTGGTCGGGAACGCCTTCAAGTTCACGCGCTCGGGTTCAATCGACCTGCGGGTCGAGCTGCGCGCGGACGACCAGGTGCGCGGCGAGGGCTGGAGCATGGTGCGCTTCACGGTGCGCGACACCGGCATCGGGATCCCGGCCGACGCGCTGCCGCGCCTGTTCCAGAAATTCGAACAGGCCGACACCACCACCACGCGCCGCTACGGCGGCACCGGCCTTGGGCTGGCGATCTGCCGCCAACTGGTGGCCCTGATGGGCGGCACGATCGCCGTCAACAGCATCGAAGGCAAGGGCAGCACCTTCAGCGTGCTGCTGCCGCTGGCCGACGGCGTCGAGCCGCCGCACGCGGAACAGGCGCCGCGCGCGCCGCACACCCACCGGCTGCGCATCCTGTGCGCCGAGGATTTCCCGACCAACCAGATCATCGCCCGCACCATGGTCGAGGACATGGGCCACCAGATCGACATCGTGGACAATGGCCTGCATGCGGTGGCGGCCTGCGCCCGCAGCCGCTACGACCTGGTGCTGATGGACGGGCGCATGCCCGAGATGGACGGCGCCACCGCGACCCGGATCATCCGCTCCGGCGGCACCCCGGAATCCCGCGTGCTGGACCCGCACCTGATGATCGTGGCCCTGACCGCCAACGCCAGCGGCGAAGACCGGGCGCGCTACCTGGCCTGCGGCATGGATGCGTTCCTGACCAAGCCGATCGACGAGGATGCGCTGCACCATCAGGTCTCGCGCGCCATCGAGCGCCAGCTGGCTCGCGGCGTCGCGCTGCCGCCGATGCCTGCTTCTGCCGCGGACGATGCGCCGCCGCAGGAGTCGCCGCTGGCCGCGCTGGACGCCATGTTCGGGGTCGCCCCGGCGCCTCAGGCCGCGTCTCTGCAGGCGCCGCCGGCCAACCCGGGCCGCCGCGCCGACGACCTGGCAGCGCGCCTGCGCACCGCCTTCGCCGCCGACCTGCCGCGCCGCCGCGCCGAGCTCGAACAGGCGCTCGACGCCGACGACATGGAGGCGGCCGGCAGGGTGCTGCATGGCCTGCGCGGCAGCGCCGCCTACCTCGGCGACGCCGCGCTCGCCCAGTTGTGCGCCGAGCTGGAAGCGGCCGCCGACGCGGGCGAGCGCACGCGCCTGCTGGCCGGGATGGCGCGCCTGGGCGTGCAACTGGCCGTGTTCCAGCCCACCTGAACGGCCTTTCACTATAATGAGGCTCGACAGGAGGAGGGCGGCGGGACATGAAAGTGCTGGCGGTGGATGACGACGTGGTGTCGCGCATGATGCTGATGCATCTGGTCGACAGCTGCGGACGATACGAGATCGTGGAGGCCGAGGACGGCGAGGACGCCTGGCGCCTGCTGGAGGGCGGCCTGCGTCCCGGCATCGTGTTCTGCGACCTGCGCATGGCGAAGCTGGACGGCATGGAGCTGCTGGCGCGGGTGCGCGCCGCACGCCACGAGCCGGCCCTGCAGGCGCTGCCCTTCGTGCTGGTCTCGGCGGCGTCGGACGCCGATACCCTGGCCGAGGCCGGGCGCCGCGGGGCCGACGGCTACATCGTCAAGCCCTTCGCCGCCGGGCAGGTGCGGGCCCAGCTGGCACGCCTGGCGCCGCAGGACGAAGACCCGGCGGCCGTGCTGCGGCGCCTCGGCATCACGCCCGAGCGCCTGCTGGCCTATCTGGGCGGCCTGCGGCGCCAGCTCGAGGAGGCCGGAGCGGCGCCGGCGGCGCTGCCCCTGGACGGGGGCGCACGCCTGCAGCGCCTGGCCGAAGGCTGCGCCACGCTCGGGCTGGTCGATGGCGCGGCGCGGCTGCGCGCCGCGGCGGCAAGCGGCGACGGCGAGGCCATCGAAGCGGCGCTCGCGCATGCGTGCGCAGCGGTCGGGCGCCTGCGCGAGCGCGCGCAAGCGGACGCATAAATACGCTTGCTGGCACATTACTTTAGATTTAAAGTAATGCTGGATTGCTGCACTACTGCTGGAATTCCTACGAGGGCCGGACATGACCGAAGCTTCCGCAGCACTTGCACCGTCCGGCTACGCCGACGGCTTCGCCCGCGCCAACCTGCCGCCGATCGACGCGTGGCCCGAGTTCCTGTTCGACCTGCCCGAGCTGCGGTACCCGCCGCGCCTGAACAGCGTGGCCGCGCTGTTCGACGCCGCCGCCGCGCGCGGCTGGGACGCGCGCACCGCCCTGGTCGGCAACCGCGAGCGCCTCAGCTACGGCCAGTTGCGCGCGCGGGTCGAACGCATCGCCCACGTGCTGCGCCGCGACCTCGCGCTGGCGACCGGCAGCCGCGTGCTGCTGCGCGGCGCCAATTGCCCCATGATGGCGGCCTGCATCCTGGCCGTGATCGAGGCCGGCTGCATCGCCGTGCCGACCATGCCGCTGCTGCGCGCGCGCGAACTGGGGACAATCGCCGGCCGCGCGCGCGTCGACGCGGTGCTGTGCGCGGCCTCGTTGCGCGCCGAGGTCGATGCGATGGCGCCAGGCGGCCTGCCGATGCTGCTGTTCGACGCCGGGAATGCCCCGGATTCCCTGGAAGCGCGCATGGCGGCCCACGACGATCCCTTCCCGGCGCCGGATACCGCCGCCGACGACGTCTGCCTGATCAGCTTCACCTCCGGCACCACTGGCGTGCCGAAGGGGACCATGCATTTTCACCGCGACCTGCTGGCGATCTGCGACTGCTTCCCGCGCCACACCCTGCGCTCGCACATCGACGACGTCTTCATCGGCACGCCGCCGCTGGCCTTCACCTTCGGCCTGGGCGGGCTGCTGCTGTTCCCGCTGCGGGTGGGCGCCAGCGCCGTGCTGCTCGAAAAGCTCACGCCCGAAAGCCTGCTGGCGGCGATCCAGGAGCACCGCGCCACCGTCTGCTTCACCGCGCCCACCTTCTATCGCCAGATGTCCCAGCTCGCCCCGCGCTTCGATTTGCGCAGCCTGAGCCGCAGCGTGTCGGCCGGCGAAGCGCTGCCGATCGCCACCCGCGAGGCCTGGAAAGGCGCCACCGGCCTGGACATGATCGACGGGATCGGCGCCACCGAAATGCTGCACATCTTCATCTCCGCCGCCGGCGCCGAGACCCGGCCGGGCGCGACCGGCAAGCCGGTGCCGGGCTACCGGGCCTGCATCCTCGGCGAGGACGGGCAGCCGGTGGGGCCGGGCGTGATCGGCCGGCTGGCGGTGAAAGGCCCGACCGGCTGCCGTTACCTGGACGACCCGCGCCAGCGCGACTACGTGCAGGACGGCTGGAACATCACCGGCGACGCCTACGAGATGGACGCCGACGGCTATTTCTACTACCGCTCGCGGCTGGACGACATGATCATCTCGGCCGGCTACAACATCGCCGGCGCCGAGGTCGAAGAGGCGCTGCTGCACCATCCGGCGGTGGCCGAATGCGGCGTGGTGGGGCGTCCGGACGAGGAGCGCGGGCAGGTGGTCGAGGCCCACGTCGTGCTCAAGCCGGGCGTGGCCGCCAGCAGCGAACTGGCCGCGGCGCTGCAGGAATTCGTCAAAGCCCGGATTGCCCCGTACAAGTATCCGCGCGTGCTGCGCTTTCGCGACCAGTTGCCGCGCACCGAAACCGGTAAACTGCAACGGTTCAAACTACGCATGGATGCGGCTTGAGGAAAATATGTCCGATCGCGAGGAAGGGGAGGAACAGGAGCTCGACCTGGCAAGCCGGCTGACGCAGGATCACCACCAGTCGCTCAAGCTGTGGCTGCGCATGCTGTCCTGCACCGTGCGCATCGAGAACGAGATCCGCACCCGGCTGCGCGCCGCCTTCGGCATCACGCTGCCGCGTTTCGACCTGATGGCCCAGCTCGAGCGCCATCCCGAGGGCCTGCGCATGGGCGAGCTGTCGCGGCGCATGATGGTCACCGGCGGCAACGTCACCGGCATCACCGACCAGCTCGAGCGCGAAGGCCTGGTGCTGCGCATGCCCGATCCGCACGACCGCCGGGTCTGGGCCGTGCGCCTGACGCCGGCCGGGCGCAGCGCCTTCGCCAGGATGGCGGCGGTGCACGAACGCTGGATCGACGAGATGCTGGCCGATATCCCGGCCGAGGACAAGGCCAGTCTGATCGCACTGCTGGCATCCATGAAGCAGCGCCTCAGGACTGGCGAGGAACGCTAGCCGTTGCGGAGCGGTCGACGGGGCCCAGCGACCATTGGTTGCAATCGTGCGACCTGCCCCCGGTGGCAGCGGATAATGGATGAATCCGCCAAGGGGAAAGCCATGCGCCTCACACCGCCCGACGTGCCACCGGAAGTCCGATCCTGCGGCCGCTGCCGCAACATGCGGGAGCTGGGTTTCCAGCTCGCCTTCGCCTACCAGCCGATCGTCGACCTGAAGGCGCGCAGCATCTGGGCGCACGAGGCCCTGGTGCGCGGGCCGCAGGGCGAGGGCGCCTGGTCGGTGCTGTCGCTGGTCAACGAGGACAACCTCTACGAGTTCGACCAGGCCTGCCGCATCGAGGCGATCCGCGGCGCGGCGCGCCTGGGCCTGCCGGGCCGGCTGTCGATCAACTTCCTGCCGAACGCCGTGTACCACCCGGCGACCTGCATCCAGCGCAGCTTCGCGGCGGCGAACGAAGCCGGTTTCCCGCTCGAGAACATCGTGTTCGAGGTCAGCGAAGGCGAGCGCCTGCGCGACCGGCCGCATCTGGTCCACATCTTCCGCGAATACCGGCGCTACGGTTTTGGTACCGCGATCGACGATTTCGGTTCCGGCTTTGCCGGCCTCGACCTGCTGTCGGCATTCCAGCCGGACGTCCTCAAGCTCGACATGGCGCTGGTGCGCGGCATCGATGGCGACCGGGCGCGCCAGGCGGTCGTGAAAGGGGTGCTGGCGATGTGCGCCGGACTATCGGTGCGGGTGCTGGCGGAAGGGGTGGAAACGCCGGCCGAGCGCGACTGGCTGGCCGGGGAGGGCGTCGAACTGATGCAGGGCTATCTGTTCGCCAGGCCGGCGCTGCACGCGGCCGGCGACATCCAGCCAGCGGCCTGGGCTTAAGGCTGGGCCGGGCGGGTGCGGCGACGGCGGCTGCCGCACACCGCCAGCGCGCCCACGGCCAGCAGCGCCAAGCCGGCCGGTTCCGGGACCTCACCCTGCTCCTGGCCGCCGCCGATCTGCGTGCCGCTGCCTTCGCCGTTCTCCTTGCCGGGAGCCGTGACCGGCAGCAGCGCCGCCGGCGCGGTGATGTAATGGCTGAGGCGGCCGATATTGCACTTGCTTTCCTTGGCATCGCAGGGACCGCCGCTCAGGAACTGGACCTGGTCGTTGGTCCAGACCAGTTGACTCGGTTCGCCGATATTCTGGAAGAAAAAGGTATTGGCGCTGACCCCGAGCTTGCCGATGCCGAACTTCAGCGCGAAATAGCCGGGTTGGGCCGGATCATTCAGGATCCAGGCCGATTCCAGGCCGTTCGCCTGGACGGCAGTATTGCCCTTGTCGACATCGATCTTGCTGCTGAGCACAAGGTTACCGATATCGGTGATGGCCTGCAGCGCCGCCAGTTCGCTCGCATCGCTCGAGTTGGCCAGCATGGCTTCGCCGATCTTCAGGTCTACCGTGATCGGCCCTGCCAGTGCCGCCGGCGCGGCCAGCAGAGAAAGGAGGCAAAGGAGGGTGCGGGAAAGCCGGGGAAGGGAAGCGGTAGCCATGGATGCGAAGTGGTCTGTCTGTCAACAAGAATTGCAAAATTTTAATTTGTGTTGCCAGAATAGAAGGACTTTGCCTCGCTGTAAAGATATCGGTCTGAAAAAAAGAGGGCGCGTAGCTGTTTTGCCACTGTTCTTGTTTGGCAAGGCGGCTGGTACAATACGGGACGGCACCTGCGCGCACGCGCGGGTGCGATGTGTCGCCATAGTACAATGGATAGTACAAGGTCCTCCTAAGACTTAGATGCAGGTTCGATTCCTGCTGGCGACACCATTGCGCTACCTGCGCAATCGTCTGCCTTGCCTTCCTCTCTACCGTAATCGCTGCGCCCCTTCTTCGCTTGCCGCGCCGCCAGTCGGTACAATGCACGCTTCTTTCAACATTTTGCGTCCGCGCCAGGTAGCGGCGGGCGGGTTCACGGATCATGGCTGTCATTTCCCTCACTTCCGCGCAGCTGGCCTTCGGCCACGTCGCGCTGCTCGACCACGCTGACTTTTCCCTGGAGGCCGGCGAGCGCGTCGGCCTGATCGGCCGCAACGGCACCGGCAAATCCTCGCTGCTCAAGATCATCTCGGGCCGCGCGAAACTCGACGACGGCCTGCTGGTCATGCAGCAGGGCGTCAAGATCGCCTACGTCGAGCAGGAGCCGGTCTTCGATCCGGAATCGAGCGTGTTCGACGCGGTGGCGGCCGGCATGGGCGGGCAGCAGGCCATGCTGACCGAATACGAGTCGCTCACCGGGCAGTTCGGCGGCGGCAACGACGAGGCGCTGATGGAGCGCATGCACGAACTCCAGCTCAAGCTCGACGCCGTCGACGGCTGGAACCTGGCGCACAAGGTCGACACCACCCTCGATCGCCTGGGCCTGAACCGCGAGGCGAAGATGGGCACGCTGTCGGGCGGCATGCAAAAGCGCGTGGCGCTGGCCGTGGCGCTGGTGTCGGCCCCGGACGTGCTGCTGTTGGACGAACCGACCAACCACCTCGACTTCACCTCGATCAAATGGCTGGAGGGCTTGCTGCGCGCGTTTGCCGGCTCGGTGCTCTTCATCACCCACGACCGCAGCTTCCTGGACAACGTCGCCACCCGCATCATCGAACTCGACCGCGGTCGCCTGCTCTCGTTCCCGGGCAATTTCTCCACCTACCAGGAGCGCAAGCGCGAGCTGCTGGCCAACGAGGAAGTGGAGAACGCCAAGTTCGACAAGTTCCTGGCCCAGGAAGAAGTCTGGATCCGCAAGGGCGTGCAGGCCCGCCGCACCCGCGACGAAGGCCGGGTGCGCCGGCTGGAAGCGCTGCGCCTGCAGCGCGCCGCGCGCCGCGAGCAGCAGGGCACGGTCCGTCTCGACGTCGGCGCCGGCGAGCGCTCGGGCAAGATCGTTGCCGAGCTGGAAAACATCTCCAAGTCGTACGGCGAGAAAGTCATCGTCAGCAATTTCACCGGCACGATCCTGCGCGGCGACAAGGTGGGCCTGATCGGGCCCAACGGCGCCGGCAAGACCACGCTGCTGAAGATCATCCTGGGCGACGAGACCCCCGACAGCGGCTCGGCCAAGCTGGGGACCAGGCTGAACGTCGCCTATTTCGACCAGATGCGCGCCCAGCTCAACGACGAGGCGAGCCTGGCCGATACCATCTCGCCGGGCAGCGACTGGGTCGAGATCAATGGCCAGAAGAAGCACGTGATGACCTACCTCAGCGACTTCCTGTTCGCCCCCGAACGCGCGCGCTCGCCGGTGAAGTCGCTCTCGGGCGGCGAGCGCAACCGCCTGCTGCTGGCGCGCCTGTTCGCCAAGCCGGCCAACTGCCTGGTGCTGGATGAACCGACCAACGACCTCGACATCGAAACCCTCGAGCTGCTCGAGGAATTGCTTGAGGAATACACAGGCACCGTGTTCCTGGTGAGCCATGACCGTACCTTCCTCGACAACGTCGTGACCCAGGTGATCGTTGCCGAAGGGAATGGACTGTGGCGCGAATACGTCGGCGGCTACACCGACTGGGAGCGCGCGCGTGCCAGCGAGCCTCCCGCTTCCGCCAAGCCTGCCCCCGCTCTTGCGAAGAGCGCCCCGGCAGCCCCGGCGGCTCCGGCGCAGCAGGCGTCCAAAGCTGGTGAAATGTCATCTACCGCACAGAGCGGGTCTGGTAAAAAGGTAAAGTTGAGCTACAAGGAACAGCGCGAACTGGAGGAACTTCCCCAGCTGATCGCTACTCTTGAAGATGAGCAGTCGGCGATCACGGCCCAGCTGAATTCGCCCGACTTCTACAAGCAGAAGCCCGGCGATGCGCGCCGCCTGAGCGAGCGCCACGCCGAGATCGACGACCTGCTGCTCGACGCCCTCGAACGCTGGGAGCGCATCGAAGCCCGCGCACGGGGCGAGCAGGGATAACAAACGGGGCAGGCCAGGCGCCTGCGCAGACCAGGAGTAAAACCCGGACATGACCGAGCACAACGACTCTCGTACCGCTCCCTCCGCAAACCCCGCGTTATCGGTCGACGCACCCCTCTTCAGCCGCGCCGCCTGGGCGCGGATCCTGCCTTTCGGCGCCTACATCTTCTTCATCATCCTCGGCGACATGCTCGAGCGCACGGGCCTGTCGCGCGCCGAGCTGCGCTGGCTCTACCCGGTCCAGATCGGCGTCGTGGCCGTGCTGCTGGCGCTGTTCTGGCGCCGCTACCACGAGCTGCGCGCGCCGCTGCCCGGCGCCGCGCAGCTGCTGGTGTCGGTGCTGGTCGGCGTCGTGGTGCTGGTTCTCTGGATTAACCTCGACGCTCCCTGGATGACGGTGGGATCGAGTCCGGGCTACGACCCGCGCACCAACGGCGAGCTCGACTGGGTCCTGATCGTGATCCGCATCGCCGGCGCCGCCTTGGTCGTGCCCGTCATGGAAGAACTGTTCTGGCGCTCCTTCGTCATGCGCTGGGTCGATGCCGCCGACTTCGAAGCCCTGGAGCCCGCCCGGGTCGGCATCAAGGGTTTCCTGGTCTCGGTCGTCCTGTTCGGTTTCGAGCACAACCTGTGGCTGGCCGGCATCGTGGCCGGCGTGGCCTACAGCCTCCTTTACATGCGTCATCGCAACCTGTGGTCCGCGGTGATCGCCCACGCTGTCACCAACGGCCTGCTCGGCGCCTGGGTGGTCGCGACCGGCAGCTGGGCCTTCTGGTAATCCGCAGGCGAAGCTTCACCACCCCAAGCGCAATGAATCAGAAAAGACAAACAACATGATGCCTTTACGCCACCCCTCCCTCCGCCCGATCGCCCTGTTGATCGGCGCGATGTGCATGTTCCCGGCCCACCAGGCCGCCGCCCAACAACAGCAGCAGCCGGAAGAAGGCCTGAAGCTGTACGGCGGCATCGGCTGGGGCTACGACGACAACCTGCTGCGGGTGCCGGACAACCGGCCCGCCTTCGGCGGCAAGCGCAGCGACCGCTGGCGCCAGACCGAGCTTGGGGTCGTCTACAACAAGCGCATCAGCCGCCAGCGCGTGGCGGTGGTGGCCAAGGCCTCGAAGGTCGACTTCGATTTCTTCAAGCAGCTCGACTACGACGGCCGCGACCTGCAGGCCACCTGGTTCTGGGAGCTCGGCAACAAGTTCGAAGGGCAGGCCGGCACCCTGTACGACCGCTCGCTGTCCTCGTACACCGATTTCTTCAGCGACGAGCGCAACGTGCGCGAGCGTCGCCGCCAGTGGTTCGACGGCGGCTGGAAGATGCACCCGAGCTGGAAGCTGCGCACCGGCTTTACCCGCGACCGCTACGAATACGAACTGGTGCGCCAGCGCTGGAACAACCGCACCGAGAAGGCGTCCGAACTCGAACTGCTGTACCGGCCCAGGAGCGGCAGTTCGGTGGGCCTGGTGGCGCGCCGGGTCAAGGGCGAGTACCCGTTCCGGCGCCCGACCACGATCGGCGTGCTGAACGACGACTTCACCCAGGACGAGCTGAAACTGCGCGTCAACTGGTACGCCACCGGCTCCACCACCGTGCAGGCGCTGGCCGGCTACGTGCGGCGCGAGCAGCCCTCGTTCGGCGAAGGCAAGACCAGCGGCTTCAACGGCCGCGTGAACGCCTACTACCAGCCGCGCGGCAAGGTGACCTACAATGCCTCGGTATGGCGCGAATTCGCCCCGATCGAGAGCACCATCGTCAGCTATACCCTGAACCGCGGCGCCAGCGTCGGCGCCAGTTGGCAGGCCACCGGCAAGATCAAGGTCGACGCCAACGCCGCCTACGAGCAGCGCGCCTACAACCCGCGCTCGGTCGTGGCAAGCGGCCTGTCCGACCTGGACGACTCCCTGAAGACGGCCAGCCTGCGCGCCACCTGGCAGGTCAAGCGCAAGATCGCTGTCTCGGCCGGCTGGCAGCACCAGTCGCGCAGCGGTTCGCAGACGCTCAACCTGGGCAAGTTCGACGCCAACACCGTGATGGTGAACGCGAACGTGCTGTTCTGAAGCAGCTGGTCTCACGAAGCGGCTTATGACGGTAAACGACATCCCGATCATCTCGTTTTTCCAGCGCGTGCTCGATCCCCTGATCATCATGGGGACCCTGTACCTGGCCACCTTGTACTACCAGGAACCGTTTTCCGGCTATTCGCTGGTGCTGATGATCCTGGCCTTCTTCATCTCGTCCTCGGTTTACCAGCACGTCGATCCCTACCGCACCTGGCGCAGCGGCCGCATGCTGGCCTATGCGCGCGACACCGTGTTCGGCTGGTGCCTGACCATCGCGGTGCTGTACTTCCTGGGTTCGGCCAGCGGCCTGAAGTACTTCTACGACGAGCGCGTGCTGCTGGCCTGGTTCATCGCCACGCCGGTGACGATCCTGGCCAGCCACCTGGCGGTGCGCAAGGCCACCGGCAGCCGCGACCGCAAGCGCGAAGTGCGTTCGATCGTGGTGGTGGGTATCAACGATGTCGGACTCAAGTTCGCCAAGGTGTGCGAACGCCATCCCAACCTGTTCATGGAAGTCTGCGGTTTCTTCGAAGACCGCAAGGACGAGCGCCGCCCGAGCGACATCCCGCATCCGGTGCTGGGCGGCATGGAGGACGTGTGCGCCTACGTGCGCCAGCACAACATCAAGATGATCTTCATCAGCCAGCCGATCTCGGCCCAGCCGCGCATCCGCAAGCTGATCGACGAACTGAAGGACACCACCGCCTCGGTCTACTTCCTGCCGGACGTCTATGTGTTCGACCTGATGCAGGCCAGGTTCGACACCGTCGGCGGCATGCCCGTCATCGCGATCAGCGAGACGCCCTTCATGGGTTGGAACAGCGTGATCAAGCGCGGCAGCGATATCGTGATCGGCAGCCTCATCCTGGTCCTGCTGGCTCCGCTGATGCTGGTCATCGCTATCGCCGTGAAGCTCACCTCGACAGGGCCGGTGATCTTCCGCCAGCGCCGCTACGGCCTGTATGGCGAAGAAATCTACGTCTACAAGTTCCGCTCGATGACCGTGACCGAGGATGGCCCGAACGTGGTGCAGGCCTCGAGGAACGACCAGCGCGTGACCAGGATCGGCGGCTTCCTGCGCCGCACCTCGCTCGACGAACTGCCGCAGTTCATCAACGTGCTGCAGGGGCGCATGAGCCTGGTCGGACCGCGTCCGCACGCGGTCGCCCACAACGAGCAATACCGCAAGCTGATCAAGGGCTACATGCTGCGCCACAAGGTGCGTCCGGGGATCACCGGCTGGGCCCAGGTGAACGGCCTGCGTGGCGAGACCGCCACGCTCGACAAGATGGAAGCGCGCATCCAGTACGACCTCGATTACCTGCGCAACTGGTCGCTGTGGCTCGACCTGTGGATCATCATCAAGACGGTCAAGGTCGTGCTGACCCGCGAGAACGCCCACTGAACACGGATGGAACCCGGCGTTGCGGCGGGCATCGAAAGGCAGGATGATGGCAAATTCGGTTTACGCTAAAAGTTATTAACTGCTTGCAAGATGCTTTTATTTACCATTGAAAATCATTTAAATTCAAGTTGGAAATAATTCGCTTAAGGTCAACTTAAAAGCCACGCGCACGATTGCTATCTTGCTTGCATGACTACACGAGCTGCGTAGAATCGTTGATGAGTTTGCAACTGCCGGGGCCGTTCTTTGCCCGGTTCCGTAAGGGAAACAATATGAAGAAAGCATTGATTACCGGCGTCACCGGCCAGGACGGTTCTTACCTGGCCGAGCTGCTGCTCGCGAAGGGCTACGAGGTCCACGGCATCAAGCGCCGCGCCTCCTTGTTCAACACCGGGCGCATCGACCACATCTACCAGGATCCGCACGCCGACAATCCGCGCTTCTTCCTCCACTACGGCGACCTCACCGATACCTCCAACCTGACCCGCATCCTGCAGATGGTGGCGCCGGACGAGGTCTACAACCTGGGTGCGATGAGCCACGTGGCGGTCTCCTTCGAGTCGCCCGAGTACACCGCCGACGTCGACGGCATCGGCACCCTGCGCCTGCTGGAGGCGATCCGTTTCCTCGGGCTGGAAAAGAAGACCCGCTTCTACCAGGCCTCGACCTCCGAGCTGTACGGCCTGGTGCAGGAGACCCCGCAGCGCGAGACCACGCCTTTCTATCCGCGCAGCCCGTATGCGGTGGCCAAGCTGTACGCCTACTGGATCACCGTGAACTACCGCGAGGCCTATGGCATGTATGCCTGCAACGGCATCCTGTTCAACCACGAATCGCCGCGCCGCGGCGAGACCTTCGTCACCCGCAAGATCACCCGCGCCCTGGCCAATATCGCCCAGGGCCTCGAGCCCCAGCTCTTCCTCGGCAACCTCGACGCGCTGCGCGACTGGGGCCATGCCCGCGACTACGTGCACATGCAGTGGCTCATGCTGCAGCAGGACAAGCCCGAGGATTTCGTGATCGCCACCGGGCGCCAGTATGCGGTGCGCGATTTCGTCGAGATCGCCGCCCGCGAGCTGGGCATCGAGATCGCCTGGCAGGGGCAGGGCGTCGAGGAGCGCGGCCTGGTGGCCAGCGTCACCGGCGACAAGGCGCCGGGCGTCGTGGTGGGCCAGCCGATCGTGGCGGTGGACCCGCAATACTTCCGTCCGACCGAGGTCGAGACCCTGCTGGGCGACCCGAGCCGTGCGCGCGAGCGCCTCGGCTGGGAACCTACGACCAGTTTCGAAGCGATGGTGCAGGAGATGGTGGCGCACGACCTGGACACGGCGCGCCGCCACAAGCTGCTCGCATCGCATGGCTACAACGTTGCACTTTCATTGGAGTAAGCGTGTCGAACAATCAGCCCAGAATCTATGTCGCCGGCCATCGTGGCCTGGTCGGCTCCGCCATCGTGCGCGTCCTGCGCGCCCAGGGACACACCGACATCGTCACCCGCACCCACGCCGAACTGGAACTCACCGACCAGGCCCAGGTGCGCGAATTCTTCCGTACCGAACGCATCGACCAGGTCTACCTGGCCGCGGCCAAGGTGGGCGGCATCCACGCCAACAACACCTATCCGGCCGAGTTTATCTACGACAACATGATGGTGCAGGCCAATGTCGTGCATGAAGCATGGCGTGCCGGCGTCCAGAAGCTGCTGTTCCTCGGTTCCTCCTGCATCTATCCGCGCCTGGCGGCGCAGCCGATCCGCGAGGAATACCTGATGAACGGCATCCTCGAACCGACCAACGAACCCTATGCGATGGCCAAGATCGCCGGCATCAAGCTGTGCGAGAGCTACAACCGCCAGTACGGCACCGACTACCGCAGCGTGATGCCGACCAACCTGTACGGTCCGGGCGACAACTACCACCCCGAAAACAGCCACGTGATCCCGGCCCTGCTGCGCCGCTTCCACGAAGCGCGCGAGAACGATGCGCCGGAAGTGGTGATCTGGGGCAGCGGCAAGCCGATGCGCGAGTTCCTGTACGTGGACGACATGGCCGCCGCCAGCGTCTATGTGATGAACCTGCCCGCCGAGGTGTACGCGGCGAATACCGACCCGATGCACTCGCACATCAACGTCGGCACCGGCCAGGACGTCACGATCGCCGAACTGGCGCGGCTGGTGGGCGACACCGTCGGCTACCGCGGCCGTATCGTGTTCGACGCCAGCAAGCCGGACGGCACGCCGCGCAAGCTGCTCGACGTATCCAAGCTGGCCGCGCTCGGCTGGCGCGCCAGCACGCCGCTGCAGGAAGGCTTGCGCCGCGCCTACGAAGCCTTCGTCGCCGAGCAGGAAGCGGAAGAGGCCGGTCCGCAGGACGTGCCTGCGCAGCTGCTGGGGCGTGCCGCCGGGAATGCGGCGCGGGTGCCGGCATGAAGCGCGGAACATGTCGCAGTAGCAGTTTGTTAATTGACGAACAGAGAGCGAATCGTGCGGAACCCAGAATGGATGAGTCCTGAATCTGCTCCGCAATCCGGGGCAGGTCACGAATAACAAGAGGAACACGCGGCGGGTTCGCCCGCTAACCAACGTCGAGGAAACTATCTTGAAAACCTTCCATTTGGCAGCCAACCCAACCTCCTTCCCAAGCCCCAGGCGCCTGCTGTCCGCGGCGGCGCTGGTGTTGTGCGCGACGACCCTGGCCGCTTGCAGCAAGGACGAAGCACCCAAGGAGTCCAAGCCGGGCCAGGCCCTGGCCAGCGTCAACGGCGAGGAAATCACCGTCCTGCAGCTGAACGAGGAACTGCAGCGCCTGGGCGTCGGCGCACAGCAGCAGCAGACGGCCGGCAAGCAGGTCCTGCAGGCCCTGATCGACCGTGAACTGCTGGAGAGCGAGGCTGCCAAGGAAAAGCTCGACCGTGATCCGAAGGTGATGCAGGCGATCGAGCGCGCGCGTTCGCTGATCATCGCCCAGGCCTACATGCAAAAGCGCATCGGCGAGCCGCAGCGCCCCTCGCAGGCCGAGGTGGAAGACTACTTCAACAAGAATCCGCAGTTCTTCAGCAACCGCAAGCAGTTCGCCATGAACGAGCTGATCATCGCGGCCAGCGACCTGACGCCGGAGGTGCGCGCCGCCGCCGACAGCGCCAAGTCGCTGGAAGAAGTGGCGGTGTTCCTCGACGCCCGCAACATCAAGTACGGCCGCGCCCAGGTCACGCGCAGCACCGCCGACCTGAACGCCCAGCTGTCGGCCAAGCTGCTGTCGATGCCGAAAGGCCAGCTGTTCGCGGTCAAGGAAGGCGACCGCGCCATGCTGATCTCGATCGCCGAAGTGCGCGACGCGCCCGTCACCCTGGCGATCGCCGCCCCGCAGATCAGCCAATACCTGATGAACAAGAAGAACAAGGAACTGGCCGCCGCCGAGATCCAGCGCCTGCGCGGCACCGCCAAGATCGCCTACCTGAACAAGGAATACGAGCCGAGCCCGAACGCACCGGCGGGTGGCGCCCCGGCGGCGCCGGGCGCGACCGCGGTGGCCACCGCGCCGGCCGGCCAGTCCTCGGTCGCACCGCCGGCCGAACCCGAATCCGGCACCGACAAATCGGCCCTCGAACGCGGCGTCGCCGGCCTGAAGTAATCCGACTCATCGACTCACCGACCCAAAAACAAATAGAAGGAGCAATCATGAAACGATTCGTCAAGTGGATGATGGCCACCGCGCTCGTGCTGAGCATGGGTGTCGCCGCTGCCGCCGAAGTGCTGCTCGGACCGGGCGACGTGGTCAAGCTGTCCGTCTACGGCAGCCCCGACCTCTCGCTCGAGACCCGCGTCAGCGAAAGCGGCAACATCACCTTCCCGCTGCTCGGCCAGGTCGCGGTGGGCGGCCTGTCGGTGGCCGCGGCCGAGAAGAAGATCGGCGACATGCTGGAAAAGGGCGGCTACCTCAAGAAGGCCCAGGTCAACATGCTGGTGACCACGCTGGCCAGCCAGCAGGTGTCGGTGCTGGGCTATGTGAACCGTCCGGGCCGCTATGCGGTGGAAGGGCGCCGCAAGGTGCTCGACCTGCTGGCCATGGCCGGCGGCATCCACGGCGACGGCGGCGACATCATCAACCTGGTGCGCACCCGCGACGGCAACACCACGCGCGAGACCATCGATGTGGTCGACATGGTCCGCAAGGGCGAGCTGAACAAGGACTACGAAGTGGCCGGCGGCGACATCATCTACGTCGAGCGCGCCCCGCGCGCCTATGTCACCGGCGAAGTCCAGCGTCCGGGTCCGTTCCGCCTGGAGCGCGGCATGACCGTGCAGCAGGCCGTCTCGGCCGGCGGTGGCCTGAGCATGCGTGGCAGCAATAACGGCATGAAAGTCACCCGCAAGGATGCCAGCGGCAATCCCGTCACGATTGACGTCAAAGCCAGTGACCCAGTTCAAGTGGACGATGTCATCGTAGTACGCGAGTCCTGGTTCTGAGGCTGTGCTTAAACGTAGGGTGGGCGGGTCCTCCCGCCCACGCGGTGATAGTTGGGTGATGAATAGCCGCGCAGGCTGCAGTACCGTGATTTGACCGCGTGGGCGGGAGACCCGCCCACCCTACGAATCCTGTTTAACGCTTCACTCGTTTGTCCACCCGCTTGTCAAAGCAATGATGCAAAGGTAAGGCCATGAACGTTCATCAATTCCTGCTCATTCTTCTTGCCAGGAAGAAGATCATCCTGGGGACCCTGCTGGTCACCGTCCTGCTCGCGCTGGGATGGAGCCTGATCCAGCAGAAGACCTACAAGGCAACCGCATCCGTGCTGTTGAACTACAAGGGCGTGGACCCGGTGAGCGGCCTCACCATGCCCGGCAACCTGATGCCGGGCTATATGGCCACCCAGATGGACATCATCACCAGCAAGAACGTGGCGCTGCGGGTGGTCGACTCGCTGCGCCTGGCTTCCAGCCCGGCCGTGCAGGCCCAGTGGCGCGAAGCCAGCGAAGGCAAGGGCACGGTGCGCGACTGGCTGGCCGACCTGCTGCTGAAGAAACTCGAGATCATGCCCTCGCGCGAATCGAGCGTGGTCGAGATCAGCTTCAAGGGCGCCGACCCGGCCTTCGCCGCCGCCGTCGCGAACGCCTTCGCCGACGAATACCAGAAGATCAGCGTCCAGCTCAAGACCGAGCCGGCCAAGAAAGCCTCGTCCTATTTCAACGAACAGACCAAGCAGCTGCGCGACAACCTGGAAGCCGCGCAGGCGCGCTTGTCGAAATACCAGCAGGAGAAGGGCATCGTCAGCCTCGACAACAACCGGGTGGACGTCGAGCTGTCGCGCCTGAGCGACCTCTCGGCCCAGCTGGTGGCGGCCCAGACCCAGGCCATGGAAGCCAGCTCGCGCGAACGCATGGCCACCGGCGTCGGCTCGCCCGACGTCGCCAACAACGCCCTGGTGCAGAGCCTGCGCGTGAGCCTGGCCAGCGGCGAGGCCAAGCTGGCCGAAGCCGCCTCGCGCTACGGCCGCAACCACCCGGCCTACCAGTCGGCCCAGGCCGAGGTGAGCAAGATGCGCGCCGAACTGAACGCCGCCCTGGGCAGCGTGTCGAAGAGCGTGGGCGCCAATGCCCAGGTGTACCGCCAGCGCGAGGCCGAGCTGCGCGCCGAACTGGCCGCCCAGAAAACCCGCGTGCTCGAGCTGAACCGCACCCGCGACGAACTCGGCGTGCTGCTGAAAGACCTCGACAGCGCCCAGCGCGCCTTCGATGCCGCCAGCAACCGCTTCTCGCAGACCCGCATCGAGGCCCAGGCCGAGCAGTCCGACATCTCGATCCTGAACCCGGCGGTGCCGCCGACCGAGCCGTCGGGCCCGCGCGTGCTGCTCAACACCCTGGTCTCGATCCTGCTGGGCACCATCCTCGGCGTCGGCCTGGCCCTGCTGCTGGAACTGATCAACCGCCCGGTCCGTTCGACCGGCGACGTCAAGGACATGCTGGGCATCCCGGTGCTCGGCACCATCGAGTGGCGCATGAAGCGCCCGCGCGGCGCCGGCATCCGGGCGCTGATGACCCCGCGCCGCCTGCTGCGCCTGAACTGAGGCGCACGGGGGCCGCGCATCCGAACCAAACAAGAATAGGACACGACCATGAATTCATCCGTGCTATCCGCATTGCCGACCGGTGCACCCCATGAGGGCGCACTGCACAACGGGGCTCAGGCCGATTCGAGCATGGGCGCATTGCTGCTCGATTCCGGCAAGCTCACCCCCGAGAGTGCCGAGCGTGTCCTGCGCATGCAGAAAGACCTGGGAATCCGCTTCGGCGAAGCCGCCGTGCGCCTGGGCCTGGTGAGCGAGGAAGACATCCAGCAGGTGCTGGCGCGCCAGTTTTCCTATCCTTATTTGCAGAAAGGGCAGGCCAACCTGTCGCCCAAGCTGGTCGCCGCCTACGACCCGTTCTCGCCCCAGGTCGAGGCCCTGCGCGCGATCCGCAGCCAGCTGATGCTGCGCTGGTTCGCACGCGGCCGGCGCGCCCTGGCGATCGCCGGCGTCACGCCGGAAGACGGTTCCAGCCTGTTCGCGGCCAACCTGGCGGTGGTGTTCTCCCAGCTGGGCGAGCAGACCCTGCTGGTGGATGCCAACCTGCGCAGCCCGCGCCAGCAGGAGATGTTCGGCGTCAAGCCGCGCCAGGGCCTGTCCGACCTGCTGGCGGGCCGCGCCGACCTCGACGTCATCCAGCGCGTTCCCGCTTTCGTCGACCTGTCCCTGATGCCGGCCGGTACGCTGCCGCCGAATCCGCAGGAACTGCTGGCGCGCGAAGGCTTCCGCAACCTGAATACCCAGCTCGAGTCGCGCTACGACGTGGTGCTGTACGACCTGCCGCCGTTTGCCAGCGGGGCCGACGCGCTGGCGGTGGCCGGCCGCGCCGGCGGGGTGCTGCTGGTGGCCTGCAAGCACCGTACCCGTATCGCCAACATCAGCCGCATGGCCGAGCAGATGGCCGAATCCGGCGCCGAAGTGGTCGGCTCGGTGGTGGTGGAGTTCTGAGATGGCGAGCGCGGCACGAGATCACGCACGGGCGGTGGAATCGCCGCCCCCGACCCTGGCAGGCACCCTCGACGGCCTGAAGGGCTCCCTGTCCGAATGGTGGCCGGTGTATGCCGGCCTGGCGATCCTGTTCGGTCCCACCTTCCACAGCCTGTTCACCGACGCCTGGATCAGCGAGGAGCAGGGGCACGGGCCGATCATCTTCTTCCTGGCGCTCTGGCTCATCTGGCGCAAATGGCCCGAGGTCATGGCCGCGGTCGGCCCGACGCCCGCTGGCAGCTGGACCGGCTGGCCGGTGCTGGCGCTCGGCCTGATGTTCCACCTGCTCGGCCGCTCGCAGAAGATCCTGATGTTCGAAGTGGCCTCGATCGTGGTGGTGATGGCGGCCCTGGTGCTGCTCAAGTTCGGCAGCCGCGCCCTGCGCGTGCTGTGGTTCCCGTTCTTCTTCATGCTGTTCCTGGTGCCGCTGCCGAGCGAGCTGGTGGCGGCGGTGACGATGCCGATGAAGATGGCGGTGTCCTGGGTGACCGAGCACATCCTGTTCGCGCTGGGCTACCCGATCTCGCGCTCGGGCGTGGTGCTGCAGATGGGCCAGTACCAGCTGCTGGTGGCCGACGCCTGCGCCGGCCTGCAGACCCTGCTGACCCTGGAAGCGCTCGGCCTGTTCTACCTGAACCTGATGCGCCACCCCTCGGCCTTCCGCAACATCGCGCTGGCGATCCTGATCGTCCCGATCTCGTTCACCGCCAACGTGATCCGCGTGATCGCCCTGACCCTGATCACCTATTACTTCGGCGACGCGGCCGGCCAGGGCTTCCTGCACGGCTTCGCCGGCATGGTGCTGTTCGTGACCGCGCTGCTGCTGATCCTGGCGGTCGACAATGGCCTGCAATGGTGGATCAAGCGCCGCGGCAATCGCGGCGGCGGCCCGGGCACGGGCGGCGGCCGCATGCCGGGCCCGCGGACGGGCTCCCTGAAGGAGGCAACATGAATCGCCGTTTCGCCATCAGCGTGGTGCTGGGCCTGGCCATGGCCGGCACCTCGGCCCTGACCGGGGCGCTCACCCCCAAGCCGCGGGTGCTGCAGCCGCATGAACAGTTCAGCCTGGAACAGATGATCCCGCAGCGCTTCGGCGACTGGCGCATCGACCCTTCGGTGGTGCCGCTCGCGCCCGATCCGGAGCAGCAGAGCATGCTGGAAAAGATCTACGACCAGACCCTGTCGCGCACCTACATCAACAGCCAGGGACAGCGCGTGATGCTGTCGATCGCCTATGGCGGCGACCAGAGCAAGGCGCTGCAACTGCACCTGCCCGAGGTCTGCTACGTGGCCCAGGGCTTCCAGATGGTGAAGGACGACGAGGGCGCGCTGCCGACCCGCTTCGGCGAACTGCCGGTCAAGCGCCTGGTGGCGCGCCTGCACGAGCGCAACGAGCCGATTACCTACTGGATCACGATCGGCGAGCACGCCTCGCGCGCCGGCATCCAGCAGAAGCTGCACCGCCTGGCCTACGGCCTGTCCGGCGAGATCCCGGACGGCATGCTGGTGCGCGTCTCGACCATCCAGTCCAACGAAACCCAGGCCTACGGGGTGCAGGACCGCTTCGTCGCCGAGATGCTGGGCGTCATGGCGCCGCGCGACCGCAGCCGCCTGCTGGGTTCGGGCCTTGCGGGAGCATCGGAAACGGCCCCCGAGGCGGCCGCCGCGGCGGCGCCCGCGGCGCATGGCCCGGCGCGCGGCTGACACGGGAGAAAGTAACAAGCGCCGATGAACACGATCCTCCCATACATTTATTACTCGCTGCCGTGGGCCTTCATCATCGGCCTGTCGATCGCGGCCGTCGCGGGGATCGGCATCGGCATCGCCTGGCCGCGCTTCCTGGTCTATCCTTACCTGCTGGTGTACTTCTGCATGAACTCCACCAGCTACGGGAACATGGCGATTTTCGCCACCCGCAGCATCTACAGCCGCGGTTCCGGCCTCCTGCTGTTCGGCCTGGTGCTGTGGTACGTGCTGGGCGCCTGGGCCTGCGCGCGCGTGGCCGCCACCTTCCAGCGCTACCCGACGCCGCCCTGTAACCTGCGGCCCTGGTTCTGGGCCTGGTTCGCGCTGCTGGTCGGCCACCTCGCCGTCGGCCTGATGAACGGCGTCACGGTGGCCGAGGCGCTGACCCCGCAGGGCTTCTCGAACATCGTCTGGATGGCGCCGCTGATCTCGCTGATGCTGCTGTCCTTCCGCACCCGCGAGCACCTGATCGAGCTCACCCATTTCATCCTGATCGTGGGCCTGTGCCGCTCGCTGTTCGGCCTGGTGCGCTGGGCAGCCTTCGGGGGCGATCCGAACAACGTCTACGCCAACCTGAACGCGATCAAGATCCGCCTGACCTTCTTCGACATCAACGACAGCCTGGTGTGCGTCATCGCGTTTGCGATCGCCGCCGTCCACCTGTTCCAGACCGTCAAGACCGACCGCCCGAAGTTCTGGCGCGCCATCGAGTGGATGACATTGATTTCCACCGCGCTGTGCATCCTGCTGTCCTACCGCCGCAGCGCCTGGATCGGCTTCATGCTGGCCTTCCTGGTGATCATGATGCGCTTCCCGCTCAAGCGCCGCATGCAGCTGATGACGGCCGGGCTGCCGGTGGTCGGGGCCGCGCTCGCCTACGTCGCGGTGCAGCGGCTGTCGCAGACCAAGGGGGCGGGCAGCGGCCTGTCCAGCCTGGTCTACGACATGCAGTCCAAGCGCTTCGGGCCCGAGAGCGAACGGGTGCTGGAGCTGAAGTTCGCGCTGGGCGACTTCCTGGCCAACCCGATCACCGGCATCGGCACCTGGGGCAGGTATACCGGCTACCAGTACATCTCGTGGCAGCAGAATCCGGACGGCGGCCTGTTCCTGCATAGCGGGGTGCTGCACATCGCCCTCAAGAGCGGCCTGATCGGCACCGTGCTCCTGTTCGGCACCTTGATCACCTTCGTCCTGTTCGCGCGGCGCGCGCTCAAGCAGCTGCCGCCGGAACTGCTCGGCCTGGCCACCGCCGGGGTGGCGGGGCTTGCCTTCATGATTCCCGATTTCCTGATCGGCACGCCGTTCCCGCAAGTACGCACCAGCCAGATGCTGGCCATCTGCATTGCCCTGCCTTACCTGGCGATGGCGGTGGCCAAGGCGGCGCCGGTGAGCCGGCCGGCCTTGAGGCCCTTCACGCCGCCGCGTCCCCACCTGGTGCCCGCCTGATGAACCTGCGTCTTGCCCGTAACGCCTGGTCGAACCTGCTCGGCGCGGCGATTCCCGCGCTGGTCATGCTCGGCACCGTGCCGCTGGTGGTCAAGGGGCTCGGCGACGCCGGCTATGGCCTGTATTCGCTGGTCACGGCCATCGTCGGCTATTTCGCCGTCATCGACATCAACGTCACCGCCGGCTCGGTCAAGTACATCGCCGAGCACAATGCGCGCAAGGACGAAGAGCGCATCTTCGAGACCGTCTCCTTCGGCCTGGCCACCTATGCCGGCATCGGCCTGCTGGGCGCGCTCGGCCTGTTCTTCAGCGCTGGCTGGCTGGTCGGCGGCGTGTTCGCGGTGCCGCAGCAGCTCATTCCCGAAGCGACCGCCACCTTGCAGCTGGCCGCGCTCGGTTTCCTGGCCGGCCAGCTGCAGAGCTACCTGAACAGCGTGCCGCAGTCGCTGATGCGCTACGACATCTCGGCGCGCCTGGAGATGGTGTTCGGCACCCTGGTGCCGCTGGCCACGGTCGGCGTGCTGCTGCTGGGCTACGGCCTGTTCGAAGTGATCCTGCTGCGCGTCGCCGCCAGCACCCTGCATTGCTCCATCCTGTGGGGCGCGATCCGGCGCCTGCTGCCCGGCCTGCGCTGGCGCTGGCCGGGACACGCTTTCCGCAACGCGCTGCTGGGCTTTTCGGCCTATTCCTTCCTGTCGCGCTTCGCCACGCTGTCCTATGCCCATGCCGACAAGCTGATCATCGGCGCCCTGGTGGGCGTCACCGGACTGGCCTATTTCACGGTGGCGGCCACGCTCGCCAACCGCGTGCTGAGCCTGACCTTCCGCCTGTCCGGCGTGTTCTTCCCGGCCGCCAGCGCGCTGGCGGCCAGCGGCGAGTACGCGCGCCTGGACCGCGTCTACCTGAAGGCGACCCGCTACGTGGTCTTCCTGAATGCCGCGATCCTGGTGCTGGTGGCCGTGTTCGCCCACCAGATCCTCGGCTACTGGATGAACGAGGACTTTGCCCGCGCCGGCGCGCTGGTGCTGGCCGTGATGGCGCTGTCGCAGTTCGTCGATTCGCTCACCAGCCTGCCGTCGCTGGTGAACGACGGCATGGGCCACCCGCGCGTGTCCGGCCTGTTCGCCGTCACCCGCGCCCTGGCCGGCCTGGCCATCGTCTACGTGGGCGTGGCGGGGTGGGGCATCAACGGCGCCGCCTGGGGCCACCTGGTGGCGTCGCTCGTCTTCACCAGTTTCTTCCTGGTCTACGTCCATGGGCGCACGGTGCCGACCACCCTGGCGCGCCTGCTGGGCCAGGGCTATGCGCCGGGCCTGCTCGGCGTCGCCCTGGTGGCCGTTGCCGCCACCGCGGCCGAGCAGCTGTTCGACCGCGGGGCCTGGGATTTCGTGTTCATTCTCGGCGTGACCGTGCTGCTGCTGGGCGTGCACGGTGCGATGTTCGTGGTCGAGCGCGACGACCGGCTGCTGGCGTGGACGCGCCTGAAGGCCAGCCTGTCGCGCTGGCAGGCGAAGGGAGCTTAGTTTTGCGGATATTGATGGTGTCGGAAGATTTGCCGGGCGCCCAGCTCGGCGGCCTGGCCAAGCATGTCGTCACGCTGTCGAATGCCCTGCTCGAAGAAGGCCACCAGGTCGACATCATGGGCCGTTCGGACCGGGCCCACGCAGGCAGTGCCGAGGAGATCGGCTTCCAGGGGAAGTTCGTGCCCGGTTTCGATTTCCGCCGGGTCGGCTGGAAGGAAGCCCAGCTCGGCTTCTTCAATTCCGCCAAGCGGCCCTGGTTCGCCGCCAAGGTGGCGCGCGCGCTGTCCGAGCATGCGCGCGCGGTCGGCAACTACGACGTGGTGCACTACCACGGCCACCTGCCGATGACCGGGCTGTACGTCGACCCCGGCCTGAATTTCGTCCAGACCCGCCACGACCAGGGCAGCGAATGCGTGACCCACCTGCGCTTCAAGGGCGATGCCGTGTGCGAGGAGACCTCGCCGCGGGCCTGCGCCGGCTGCGCCCATGCGGCGCCGGGGCCGCTGCGCAGCCTGCTCTCGGGCCACGCGGTGGCACGCTACCGCAGCGAGACCGAGCGCACTTTCGCGCAGCATAAAACCATCTTCGTATCGGATTTCCTGCGCCGCCAGTTCCTGCGCGCGTTGCCGCAAGCGGACCTGTCGCGCTCGCGCGTGATCCACAACTTCATCAACTACCGCAAGCTGGCGCGCCTGGCAGCGAGCAGCGGCGCGCCCAAGCAGGGGCAGGTGCTGCTGGCCGGCCGCATCGACACCGGCAAGGGCTTCGCCGAATTCCTGGCCGCGGCGCGCGGCCGGCTACCTGCCGGGGCGCAGCTGCTGGTGGTCGGCGACGGCCCGCTGCGCGCGCGCCTCGAAGCCGAATACGCCGGCGAGCAGGTCCGCTTCCTGGGCTGGCAGCCGAACCCGGAAGTGGTGGCCCTGACCGCCACCAGCCAGGTCTGCGTGGTGCCTTCGGTGTGGGAAGAACCTTGCGGCACCACCATCCTCGAAGCGCTGGCACTGGGTCGACCCTGCCTGGCACTGGCGCGCGGCGGCAATCCCGAACTTGCCGTCTACGAGTCCTATCCCGGCCAGCTGCGCCTGGCCACGTCGATGGAGGAGTTGGTCACCCACCTCGTCGACGAACTGGCGCGGCCGGCCCAGGCGCGTCCATTGCCGGCAATCGCCGGGATGGACGTTTTCCAGGCCCTTCCCAAGATCGTGGACTTCTATGCACAATAATCCTTCGACCCCCGTTGCCGGCAAGCCGACTTTTTCCATCGTCACCTGCACCTGGAACAGTGCCGCGACCCTGGCCGACACCCTGGCCTCGGTGCAGGCCCAGACCTGCCAGGACTACGAGCACATTTTCGTGGACGGCGGCTCCACCGACGAGACCCTCGACATGATCGCTGCATACATGAGCGACAAGCCGGGCAGCAAGCGGGTGCTGCGCGACGTCGGCGGCGGCATCAGCCGCGCCATGAACCAGGGCATCGAAGCGGCCCGTGGCGAGTACGTCGCCCACCTGCATTCGGACGATTACTACAACGGTCCCGACGTGCTGGCCACCGTCAAGCGCGCTTTCGACCAGGCCCAGGCGGCAGGGCAGCCGGTGGATTGGGTATACGGGAACATCCAGGTCCTGAAGGACGGCAAGATGGTGCCGCCGTATGCGATGCCGCCTTTTTCCTACCGCTCTTTCGTGGCCGGACGCAGCTCGATTCCGCACCCGGCCGTGTTCGTGCGCAGGTCGGCCTTCGAGCGCGTGGGTGCCTTTGATGAGAAGCTCAAGTACGCGATGGACATCGACCTGTGGCTGCGCCTGGGCGCGGTGTCGCGCCCGGCCATGATCGACCAGCCCCTGACCGTGTTCCGCGACCATGCGGGCAGCGTGTCCTCAGCCAACCGCCTGAAAGCGCGCCAGGAAGAATTCACCGTGCGCCGGCGCCACATGGACAAGGCACCGCTGGCCTTCGGTATTTATTGCCTGCGCTACCTGAAAAGGATGCGCGCATTGCAGGCCGAGGTGCGCGCGGTGCCGGCCCAGTAGCTTTCTGACAGCTTTGCCGTTTTATCTTTGCAGGCAGTTTATGACCGTTAGAAGCCTGCAAATATTGTTCGGTAAAAGTTGAAATTCTGTCGTGGGATTTCTGCAAAGCAAGGAAAAAATCTGTGATTTCTTTGGGGAATTTGCCTGTGCTCAACTTACTTTGGGGTAGCATAACTGCTGTCAAGTAAGTCGTTTCTTTAGAGCATTAGTCTTTCTCCAGCCTGCCGGCGCGTCCGGTCCGGCGCAGTGATTTCAAAGATTTTTTTCGGAGTACCCACATGCAATTTCAACGGAAGAGCCTGGTCCTGATGGCCGCTGTCGCCTCGCTGTTCGCGAGCGTCTCCGCCCGTGCCGACTGGGTTCAGTCGACCGATCCCCTGGTGGTGCAGGCCAAGCCCGAAATGAACTCGGTCCAGGCACAGAATCCTCCGGGATTCACCTGGGCCCGCCACGCGACCGGTCCGGCCAGCTACGAAGTCGAGATCACGCCGGTGGGCGGCACGCCGACCCGCGCCGTGGTCGAGCGCAACTGGTACCTGCCGACCAAGGCCCTGGCCCTCGGCAACTACACCTGGCGCGTGCGCCCGGTCGGCACCAACGAATGGTCGACCCCGCGTAACTTCTCGGTCACCAGCAGGTCGACCAAGTTCGAAGTGCCCGACAACGCCACCCTGCGCAGCCGCATCCTGTCGAAAGCGCGTCCGCGTTCGCTGCCGAACTCGGTGACCCCGTTCTCGACCTGGAACTACGCCAAGCGCACCGCGCTGGAACCCTACCTGAGCCGCCTCGGCAACGAAGTCAAGGCCCAGGTCAGCGCCGTGCCGAGCCTGTCGGACTCGCGCTGGAACATCGTCATCAGCTCGCCGCTGACGGCCGCCATGGCCTCGCAGCAGACCGACGTGCGCCAGCGCATCAACGAAGCGACCCGCCAGATGGAAGCGGCGGCGCTGATGTACAAGCTCAAGGGCGAAAGCCAGTTCCTGACCGAAGCCCTGCGCCGCGGCGATGAGCTGGCCGCGCTCAATCCGTCGGGCCCGACCAGCTACGCCAACCAGGACCAGGCCACCCGCCAGATCGCCTGGGGCCTGGCCAAGACCATCGACCTGCTGGGCGGTGCGCTGGACGGCACCCGCAAGGCGCGCTGGCTCGGCGCGATCAAGATCCGCACCACCGAGATCTACAACAACCTGGCCGGCGACAATGGCCGTCTCGACCAGTACCCGTTCGACTCGCACGGCAACACCAGCCTGGTGTTCCTGGTCCTGATCTCGACCCTGACCCTGGGCGACATCCCCGACGCCGAGAAGTGGTTCGACTTCTCCTTCCGCGCCTATGCCCTGAGCCCGAACCCGTGGAGCGGCCCGGAAGGCGGCTACGCCAACGGCACCGCCTATGCCGAATACGCGGCCGGCTACCTGCTGGCCCTGTGGGACCCACTGACCCACGCCAGCGGCGTGAATTTCTTCGGCAAGCCCTGGACCCTCGGCTTCCTCGACTTCGCGATGGAGTTCACCCCGCCGGGCGCGCGCACCCATGCCTTCGGCGACGCTTCCGAGACCAAGCCGGACCCGCGCGTGTTCCGCGCCTTCGCCTCCCGCATGTGGTCGCCGCGCGCCGCCTGGTACGTGAAGAACACCACCGGCATGGAAGACGCGATGTCGCTGCTGCAGGCCGAATACCCGCTGCCGGTCACCCACACCAGCTGGCTGGAAGCGCCGCAGAACTCGGCCTATTACCCGAGCATCGGCTGGGTCGCGATGCACAGCAACCTGGGCTCGAGCTCGCGCATCTCGACTTTCTTCAAGTCCAGCCCCTACGGCTCGTTCAACCACAGCCACGGCGACCAGAACGGCCTGCTGCTGTCGATCGCCGGCCAGCCGATGCTGGTCAAGGCCGGCTGGTACGACTGGTACGGTTCGCCCTACTGGACCGACTGGTACCACCAGACCCGCTCGCAGAACGCCATCACCTTCGACGGCGGCAAGGGCCAGATGGTGACCGGCTACCGCGAGCAGCTGCTGCGCAACGGCCGCATCACCGCCTTCACCGCCCAGCCGACCTACGACTATGCCGAAGGCGACGCCACCCCCTCGTATGGCGGCCAGCTGACCATGGCCAAGCGCCAGGTCTGGCACCTGCGCAATGCCGGCAACGCCATCCTGGTGCGCGACCGCCTGTCCAGCACCGTGGCCCGCACCTACGAGTGGAACATCCACACGCCGGTGATCATGACGGTCGAGAACGGCCAGAACGTCAAGGTCGTGGCCGGCGGACAGTCGCTGTGCCTGCGTTCGCTGAACGGCAACGCCAGTTTCGCCAAGTGGATCGGCCCGGGCGGCAAGACCAACGTGATCGAAGACCACGGCGCCTTCTACCTGAAGGCCAACGCCAACACCACCGCCGAGTACCTGGTGCTGCTCGACCCCGGTTGCAAGAAGCCGGCCGTGAACATCTCGACCTCGGGTTCGGTGCGCACCGTGACGGTGGGTGGGCAGTCGGTGACCATCAACTAGGATCTAAGCGGGCGCTGTTCCCTCCGCGTGCCATGCTAGACTCGGCGCGCGGCGCCAGTCCCCTGCGGCCCACGCCGCAGGGGACTTTTTCATTGGCGGTCGCCAAGGCGGGAGAGAGTGATGAAGCAGGTGTTCCTGATCTGTGCGCACAAGGACATCGCGCAGCTCAATGCGCTGGTCGAGGCCTTGTCCGACCCCGACTTCACGGTCTACGTCCACCTCGACCGCAAGAGCGCGCTCGACCCGGCCGCCCTGCATCCCGCCGCACGCCCGGTATCGCCGCGCATCGACGTGCGCTGGGGCGGCTTCTCGCAGGTAGAGGCGACCCTGGTGTCGCTGCGCCAGATCCTGCGCGAGCAGACCGACTTCGACAAGCTCGTCTTCCTCTCGGCCCAGGACTTCCCGCTGCTGCCCAACCCCCTGCTCAAGCGCGAGCTGGCGCGCTTGCGCGACCGCGAGCTGCTGGAGACGGCGCCGATCCGCCCCGGCGGCTGGAACGTGGACTTCCGCTACCAGTTCTTCTACCGTGAAGGAGGCGGGCGGCTGGAGCGCCTGGCCTGCGGCCTGGCCAACCGCGTCCTGCGCGCCACCGGGCGCCGGCGCCGCATGCCGGACGGCTTCGCGCCGCACGGCGGCTCGTCCTGGTGGGCCTTGTCGCGCGGCTGCGTGGCCGAGGTGCTGCGCCTGGCCGACGCCCACCCGCGCCTGATGCGCTTCATGCGCACCGTCCAGTGCCCGGACGAGATGCTGTTCCAGACCCTGGTCATGCATTCGCGCTTCGCGGACCGGGTGCTGTCCGATAACTACCGCTACGTGCAATGGCCGGAGCAGGGCGCGCGCAATCCCAAGGTGCTGGACGACGGCGACTTCGAGCGCATCCGCGCCTCGAATGCCCACTTCTGCCGCAAGCTCGATAGCCGGGCCAGCGCGGGACTGCTGCCGGTACTGGTGCGGTGGAAGGAAAGCCGGGCCGCGGCCTGAAGCCGTGTGCCTGGATGTGTTCCAGCGCACGTTAGCGTGTCCTTCCCGAAACGTGCGCGCTCCTTGCCGCGCTAGAATCGGCTGATCTGCCCATCGATACCGGCCCCATGCGCAAAAAGCTGTCCATCGCCTTCATCGTCCGTGATCCCCTGCCGCCGTTGCGTGCCGACCTGGCGACCCTGTTCGGCGCCGAGATGCCGCGCTATGGCGTGAACACCGAGCTGGTGGGCCAGGCCGGCAGCGAGGCCGGCAGCCCGTGGCCGGCCGGCGGCATGCACATGGTCGGCAGCCTGAAGTCGCGCTTCGCCGCCGTGCTGTCGCCGTTGTGGGACTTGCGCGGCCTGCTGCGCGCCGGGCGGCGCGGGCGGCCGGACTGCATCCAGGTGCGCGACAAGATCGCCTCCGGCCTGCTCGGGCGGATCGCCGCCGCCGTGCTGCGCGTGCCCTTCGTTTACTGGATGTCCTTTCCGATCGTCGAGGGTTTCGAGGTGCGGCGCGACGAGATCGGCCGCCGCGGCAAGGGGCTGCTGTGGTGCGGCCATGCGCTGCGCGCCTGGGCCTCGCGCCTGGTCATCTACCGCCTGGTGCTGCCGGGAGCGCGCCACATCTTCGTGCAGAGCGAGGCCATGGCCGACTGGCTGGCAAGCCAGGGTTTCGAGCGCGCGCGCATGACCGCCGTGCCGATGGGCGTCGACGCCGCGCTGTTCGACCGCGACAGCGTCGAGCCGGTCGAGGACCCGCGCCTGGACGGGCGCCGCGTCATCCTGTATCTCGGCCGCATCGCCCAGGCCAGGCGCTCGGACTTCCTGCTCGACGTGGCCGAGCGGCTCAAGGACGCGTTCCCCGACCTGCTCCTGGTGATGGCCGGCGACGCCGCCTCGCACGACGAAATGGCCTGGATGCGCGCCGAGATCGCGCGCCGCGGCATCGATGATCACGTGCTGCTGACCGGTTGGCTGCCCCAGCGCACCGCGCTCGGCTATGCGGTGCGGGCCGAGGTCGGGCTGTCGCCGATTCCGCGCAGCACCCTGTTCGACGTCTCCTCGCCGACCAAGCTGGTCGAGTATCTGGCGCTGGGCATCCCCAGCGTCGCCAACGACATTCCCGACCAGCAACTGGTGATCGACGAGAGCAGGGCGGGGCTGTGCGCGCCGATGGAGGCCGGCCCTTTCGCGGAAGCAGTAAAACGCCTGTTGCAGGACAAGGCGCTTGCCGCCGAGTTGGCCAAACGTGGTCCAGCGTACGTAAGGAGCCATCGGACCTATGCTATTCTGGGGCGGATTGTTGCAGAAACGTACACAAAAATTCTGCCGAACCAGAAGTGAAAAAGCAACACTTCGGTCCGTCAGGCATCGTATCGTGCGCTTCCCGGAGTAAACACCGTTGTACTATCCAAAACAATTTCTAATTTGCAAACCTGTCCGCAGGGAACTGAAGGAAGGGCGAATGGCATGAACCGGGCATCGGCACCAGCAGCGCCAGCGGCGACGCACGCGTCGCCGAAGGTGCTCATGCTGGGTACCGAGCCCGGCGGACGCGGCGGCGTCGCCACCGTGGTCTCGCTGCTGCGCCAGAACGGCCTGTTCGAGCGCGAAGGCGTCTGCTATGTGCCGACCCATGCCGAAGGCAGCCGCGCCGCCAAGATCGGCGCCGCCTTCAAGGGCTTGCTGCGGACCCTGGTCTGCCTGGCGCGCCGCCCGGAAGTCGTGCACGCGCATGCGGCCTCGAACGGCAGTTTCGTGCGCAAGTCGGTGCTGCTGGCCCTGTCGCGCGCGAGCGGCGCGAAAACCGTCTTCCACCTGCACGGCGCCTGCTTCGACCGTTTCATCGAAGCTTCCAGCCCGCTGATGCAGCGCTGGATCCGCCACACGCTGGAGAAAAGCGCGGTCGTCATCGCGCTCTCCAGCCGCTGGGCCGAGTACCTGGAAGGCTTCGCGCCGCGCGCGCATGTCGTCGTGATCCCGAACTCGGTGCCGCTGCCGCCGCCGGCGCAGCAAGCGCCGGAGCCGGGCCGCATCCTCTTTCTCGGCCAGGTCGAGCCGCGCAAGGGCATCTACGAATTGCTCGAAGCGCTGGCGCGGCTGCGCGAAGCTTTTCCGCACGTGCACCTGGCGATCGGCGGCCAGGGCGAGCTGGAGCAGGTCAAGCGCCGCGCCGTCGAACTGGGCGTGGCAGACCGTATTACCGAGCTGGGCTGGGTCACGGCCCAGCGCAAGCAGGAGGAACTGGCGCGGGCGTCCATCTTCTGCCTGCCGTCGCACGCCGAGGGCCTGCCGATGGCCTTGCTGGAAGCGATGGCCGCCGGCAAGGCGGTGGTCAGCACCGGCGTGGGCGGCATCCCGGATGCCCTGCGCGACGGCGACAACGGCTTGATGGTCGAGCCCGGCAATGTGGCTTCGCTGACGGACGCCCTCGGCAGGCTGCTCGCGGACGACGCCGAGCGCCGGCGCCTGGGCGCGCGCGGGCGCGCCACCATCGAACAGGAATTCGAGTCCGGCGTCGTGATCGGACAACTATCAGCGGTGTACCGGCAACTGCGGCAAAGCGCAGCTGGGTGAGAGCATCGCGACCAACTTCGCAGAGCGAGGGGAGAGCTATGAACGCAACAGGAAGCTTGGGATGGCTGGTGAACCGGCTGCGCTGCATGTCGGTCGCCGAAGTGGGCTACCGTGTCCGCCAGGCGGCCGCCACCAGGATGGGGCGGCGCATGGCCGGCCGCACGGCGCCCGCGCCGCTGCCGCGCGCACGCACGCTGGCCGTGCACGGCGCCCCCACGCTGGATCCCGCCGAAATCGACGCCCTGCTGCTCGATGCCGACCGCATCTGCGCCGGCCACGTGGTGCTGTTCGCCGAACGGCGCTTCGACGTCGGCGTGCCCACCGCCTGGAACCGCGATCCCGAGACCGGCGTCACCGGACCCGCGGTCTACGCCGGCGACATCCCGATCACCAACCGCGAGCTGGTGGGCGACATCAAGCATGTCTGGGAACTGAACCGCCACCTGCACCTGGTGCGCCTGGCCCAGGCCTGGGCATTGACGAGCGACCCGCGCTGGCTGCACGCGCTCGAGCAGCAGCTGCGCAGCTGGCTCGACCAGTGTCCGCCGCTCACCGGCCCAAACTGGACCAGTTCGCTGGAGCTGGGCATCCGCCTGATCAACTGGAGCCTGATGTGGCAACTGGTGGGCGGCGAGAACAGCCCGCTGTTCGAAGGCGAGTCCGGCCAGAAGCTGCGCGAAGACTGGCAGGGCAGCATCCACGCCCACTGCCGCAGCATCGCGCGCCACCTGTCGCGCCATTCCTCGGCCAACAACCACCTGATCGGCGAGCTGGCCGGCCTGTACGCCGGCGCCAGCACCTGGCCGTGCTGGAAAGAGTCCGCCGCCTGGCTGGAGCAGGCGCGCCGCGAGCTCGAGACCGAGGCCGTGCTGCAATTCTCGCGCGACGGCGTGAATCGCGAGCAGGCCTTTGCCTACCACATCTTCTCGAGCGAATTCCTGTTCGTCGCCGGCCTGATGGGCCAGGCCTGCGGCCAGCCTTTCCCGCGTCCCTACTGGGCCTCGCTGCAGCGCGCGCTGCGCTTCCTGCGCTCGGTGCGCGACGTTGGCGGCAACGTGCCGGCGGTGGGCGATGCCGACGACGGCTGCGTGTTCCGTCTCGATGCGTCGGGCATGGACCGCGCCGCCCAGTTGCTGGCGCTGGGCGACACCGTCTTCGGCGCCCATGCGGATAACCATCCCGGCGTGCGCTGGCTGCTGCACGCGCTGCCCGGGCCGCGCCCGGATTGCGACCCGCACGAGGTCGACAGCGGCTGGGCCTTCCCGGACGGCGGCTACCTGCTGTTCGGCAACCATTTCGGCGAGCACCAGGAAATCAAGGGCATGCTCGACTGCGGCCCGCTCGGCTACCTCGGCATCGCCGCCCACGGCCATGCCGACGCGCTGGCGATGACGCTCTCGGTGGCCGGCGAGGAATGCCTGATCGATCCCGGCACCTATTCCTACTGGCAGGAGCAGAAATGGCGCGATTATTTCCGCGGAACGTCGGCCCATAACACCGTGCGCATCGACGGCCAGGACCAGTCCGTCAGCGGCGGGCGCTTCATGTGGCTGCGCAAGGCCCAGGCCCATATCGAACGCATGCCCAGCAGCCCGAACGACTTCGATTTCCGCGGCTCGCACGACGGCTATACCCGCCTGTCGGATCCGGTGCGCCACATGCGCAGCGTGCGCTTCGACGGCGCCAGCAATACCCTGACCGTGCGCGACGAGGTGTCGGCGCGCAAGCAGCACAAGGTCGAGCTGTTCTGGCACTTCGCGCCCGAACTCGACGTGCGCCTGACCAGCCATGGCCTGTCGGTGCGCGGCAAGCGCTTCGTGCTGCAGATGGCGGTCAGCGGCGCCGACCTGCAGCTGGAACTGGTGCGCGGCGCCGAGAACCCGCCGCTCGGCTGGTGCTCGCGCACCTATGAATCGAAGCGGCCCTGCGAAGTGCTTCGTATCACGACGGTATCGTCCGCCGTTCCCGTCGAATGCAGGTTTACAATAACGTTCCTGCATTAGCAAAATGTTATTTTTGGGAAATTGCATGAACGCACAGACCACGCAAGCGACGGAGGACCGCATCACCCTGATGGGCTGCCAGGTCGACAACCTGACGATGGAAGAAACGCTGGGGAAGGTCGAGGGCTTCATCGCGTCCGGACTGCCGCACCAGCACGTGGTGGTCAACGTGGACAAGCTGGTCAAGGCCAGCCGCGACCCGGAATTGCGCCAGATTATCAACGAATGCGCGCTGGTAAACGTGGACGGCATGCCGGTCGTGTGGGCCTCGCGCCTGCTCGGCAAGCCGCTCAAGGAGCGGGTCGCCGGGGTCGACCTGTTCGAAGCCCTGATGCGGCGCGCCGGCGAGAAGGGCTGGCGCGTGTTCCTGCTGGGCGCGCGCGAGGAGGTCGTCAGCAAGGTGGCCGAAACCTATACCCGCAAGTACCCGGCGCTGCAGCTGGCGGGCTACCGCAACGGCTACTGGAAAGGCGAGGAGGAGGAGCGGGCGGTGGCGGAACAGATCCGTCTAAGTCATGCCGACCTGCTGTTCGTGGCGATCAGCTCGCCCAAGAAGGAGCAATTCCTCGGCAAGTACCAGGCCCATATGCGCATTCCCTTCGCGATGGGCGTCGGCGGCACCTTCGATGTCGCCATCGGCAAGGTAAAGCGGGCCCCGCTGTGGATGCAGAAATCCGGGCTCGAATGGTTCTACCGTTTCCTGCAGGAGCCGCGCCGCATGTTCCGGCGCTACTTTATCGATGACATGGCCTTCATCGGGCTGTTCTTCAAGGAAGCGCTCAAGGGCAGGCAAATCAAGCAAGGTTAGGGCGGCCGCAGAAGCCGCCCGCACAAGATTACAAAAAGCCCCAAGACAAGCGTCTGCGCAGACCGCATCATCGTGCCTGAGCCGAGCGGCGTGTGCCGGTGTCGTGCGTGGGTTTTCGGCGCCGGGGTGATATGCTACGCCATTGATTAACATATTATTAATACATTTTATATATCACAGAGAGAAACACAATGAAGATCCTGGTTACTGGCGGCATGGGCTATATCGGCTCGCATACCGTCGTCGAGCTGCAGAACGCGGGCCACGAGGTGGTCGTGGTGGACAACCTGTCCAACGCGGTCTCGTCGGTGCAGGAGCGTGTGCAGCGCATCACGGACAAGACCTTCGTCTTCGAAGAAGCCGACATCCGCGACCGCGCCGCCATGGAGCGCATCTTCGGCGCTCACAAGGTCGACGCGGTCATCCATTTCGCCGGCCTGAAGGCGGTGGGCGAATCGGTGGCGCAGCCGCTGCGCTACTACGACAACAACGTCAACGGCAGCGTCATCCTGTTCGAGACGATGGCCAAGTTCGGCGTGACGACCATCGTGTTCTCGTCCTCCGCCACCGTGTACGGCGACCCGGCCTCGGTGCCGATCCGCGAAGACTTCCCGCTCTCGGCCACCAACCCCTACGGCCGCAGCAAGCTGATGATCGAAGACATCCTGCGCGACCTGTCCAAGGCCGAGCCGAGCTGGCGCATCGCGCTGCTGCGTTACTTCAACCCGGTCGGCGCCCACGAGAGCGGCCTGATCGGCGAAGAGCCGAACGGCATCCCGAACAACCTCGTTCCCTACATCGCCCAGGTCGCCAACGGCCAGCGCGACAAGCTGTCCGTGTTCGGCGGCGACTACCCGACCCCGGACGGCACCGGCCTGCGCGACTACATCCACGTGGTGGACCTCGCGATCGGCCACGTGAAGACCCTCGATCGCCTGGCCAGGGAGCCCGGCATCGTCACCTACAACCTCGGCACCGGCCGCGGCAACAGCGTGCTGGAAATGGTGCGCGCCTTCGAGGCGGCCTGCGGCCGCCCGATACCCTACCAGATCGTCGAGCGCCGCCCCGGCGACGTGGCCCAGTGCTACGCCGACCCGGCCAAGGCGCGCGAGGAACTGGGCTGGACCGCCGAGCGCGACGTCGCCCAGATGTGCGCCGACGTGTGGCGCTACCAAACCACTGCCAAATAAGCACTGCCAAACAAACCCTATGTAAAGGACGGTCTGATGAAAGCCATGATTCTCGCTGCAGGCAAGGGCACGCGTGTACGCCCGCTGACCTATGACCTGCCAAAACCCATGATTCCCCTGCTGGGCAAACCGGTAATGGCCTACCTTGTCGAACACCTGAAAAAGCATGGCGTGACCGAAATCATGGTCAACGTCAGCTGGCTCCACGAAAAGATCGAGGAGTACTTCGGTGAAGGCGAGCAGTTCGGCGTCCAGATCGGCTACTCGTTCGAGGGCTACATCAACAACGAGGGTGAGGTCGTGCCCGAGCCGATCGGTTCAGCCGGCGGCATGAAGAAGATCCAGGAATTCGGCGGCTTCTTCGACGACACCACCATCGTACTGTGCGGCGACGCCCTGATCGACCTCGACCTGAAAGCCGCGTTGCTCGAGCACCGCCGCAAGGGCGCGATGGCCACCGTCATCACCAAGGAAGTCCCGTGGGACAAGGTCTCGTCGTATGGCGTGGTGGTCACCGACGCCAACGGCCGCATCGTCGAGTTCCAGGAAAAGCCGAGCGAAGCGGAAGCCAAGTCCAACTTCATCTCCACCGGCATCTACATCTTCGAACCGGAAGTCATCGACCTGATTCCTTCCGGGGTGCCGTTCGACATCGGGTCCGAACTGTTCCCGCTGCTGGCCGAGCGCGGCCTGCCGTTCTATGCCCAGGGCCGCCCCTTCAACTGGCTCGACATCGGCACCATGAGCGACTACTGGGAAGTGCTGCAGACCGTGCTGACCGGCGAGGTCAACCACATGGACGTGCCCGGCATCCAGATCGAGCCGGGTGTCTGGACCGGCCTGAACACCAGTATCGACTGGGAAGGCACCACCATCGAGGGCCCGGTCTACATCGGCTCCAACGTCAAGATCGAAGCCGGTGCCCGCATCGTCGGTCCGACCTGGATCGGTCACGGCAGCCACATCTGCGAAGGCGCCGAGATCGTGCGTAGCATGTTGTTCGAATACACACGGGTGTTGCATGATGTAACATTGCACGAAATGATAGTTTTCAAGGACTACAGTGTCGACCGCAGGGGCGAGATGAAGCATGCCTCCGAGTATTCTTCGCAGGAATGGCTGAATGCGCGCGACCGCCGCCGTTCGGTCCGCAAGGAAATCGATGGCGTAGCCCAGAACGCAATTCAAAAGATCAAAGAGAAAGTAAGCGCATGAAAATTTATCCAGTCATTCTCTCCGGCGGCGCCGGTACCCGCCTGTGGCCGCTGTCGCGCGCCGTGCTGCCCAAGCAGCTGCTGCCGCTGGTAGCGGACAGGACCATGCTGCAGGAAACTGCGCTGCGGGTGGCCGGCTGGCCGGGAGTGATGGCGCCGCTGGTCGTGTGCGGCAACGACCACCGCTTCATGGTGGCCGAACAGCTGCGCGAGACCGGCATCACCCCGCTCGGCATCCTGCTCGAACCGGTCGGCCGCAACACCGCCCCGGCGGTGGCCGCGGCCGCCCACTACCTGAAGGCGATCGACCCGGAAGCCATCATGCTGGTGCTGCCGGCCGACCACGTGATCGAGAACGGCGCCGCCTTCCGCGACGCGGTCGAGCGCGCCGTCACGCTGGTGGGCCAGGGCGCACTGGCCACCTTCGGCATCGTGCCCAAGACCCCGGAAACCGGCTACGGCTACATCCGCCGGGGCGAGCAGGTCGCCAACTGCGGCGACTGCTACAAGGTGGCGCGCTTCGTCGAGAAGCCGGATGCCGCCACCGCCCAGGGCTTCCTGGACGACGGCGGCTACTACTGGAACAGCGGCATGTTCATGTTCCATGCCGAGCGCTTCTTGCAAGAGCTGCAGGAGCATGCGCCGGCCATCGCGCAGGCGGCCGAAAAAGCCGTCAGCACGGGCTACCGCGACCTCGACTTCTGCCGCCTGGAAGAACAGGCCTTCTCGGACAGCCCGTCCGATTCGATCGACTACGCGGTGATGGAAAAGACCGCCGCCGCCGCCGTGGTGCCGGCCGACATCGGCTGGAACGACGTCGGTTCCTGGTCGGCGCTGTGGGAAGTGCAGCCCAAGGATGCCGACGGCAACGCCCGGCGCGGCGACGTCTACCTCGACGGCGTCAAGAATTCGCTGGTGCGCGCCGAATCGCGCATCGTGGCCGTGGTCGGCGTGGAGAACCTGGTCGTGGTCGAGACCCAGGATGCGGTGCTCGTCACCCACAAGGACCAGGTGCAGCGCGTCAAGCAGGTGGTCGACCACCTCAAGTCCAAGGCGCGTACCGAGCACCTGCACCACACGCGCGTCTACCGCCCGTGGGGCCATTACGAGGGCATCGACGCGGGCGACCGCTTCCAGGTCAAGCGCATCACCGTCAAGCCGGGCGAGAAGCTCTCGCTGCAAATGCACCACCACCGCGCCGAACACTGGGTCGTGGTGTCGGGCACCGCACGCGTGACCTGCGGCGAAAAGGTCTGCCTGCTGTCGGAAAACGAGTCGACCTACATCCCGATCGGCATCACGCACCGCCTGGAAAACCCGGGCAAGATGCCCCTGCACCTCATCGAGGTGCAGTCCGGCAGCTACCTGGGCGAGGACGACATCGTCCGCTTCGAGGACATCTACCAGCGCGCCTGACCCACCCTCCGTTATAGCGCCGGGTCCGCTTGCATCGCGGAACTGTGTGAACCCCTTTCGGAACGCGGGCATACAATGCCCGCAACTGAACCGAGCGAGGGGGCATCCATGAAAACAATGCTTGCGGCATCGAGCCTGGCCATCGGCATGACGCTGGGCCTGGCCGCGCCGGCCGCGCATGCCCAGGTCGGCGCGCCGCTGCTGGACCTCACCCTGTACGGCCAGCTCGAGCGCTGGCTGGGCGCAGGTCCGCTGGACCTGCGCAACATCTACACCCGGGAGCAGGGCCACAATTCGCGCGATTTCCATGCCGCCGCCGACGGCGCCGGCATGAACTTCACGCTGATGCAGGTCACCAACGATTTCGGGAGAAGCTGGATCGTCGGCGGCTACAATCCACAAAGCTGGTCCTCGACCGACGGCTGGCACGAAACGCCGCGCGACTGGCAGCGCACCGCCTTCATCTTCAATTTCACCGACGCCAAGCTGTGGCGCCAGGTGCTGTCCGAAGACATCCTGCCGAACCGCGGCCTGCGCCAGACCTACAACGAACCCAACCACGGTCCGACCTTCGGCGCCGGTCCCGACCTGTTCGTCAACGACCGCCTGAATGCCGCGCTGTCCTGGCAGGTGAGTTACGGCGACGGGCTGTCCGAGGGCATCAGCATCATCGACGGCAGCACCGGCGGCCAGTTGTTCCGGGTCGACGCGCTCGAGGTGTATTCGATCTCGCTGGTGCCGGAACCCGGCAGCACCGCGATGTTCATTGGCGGCCTGGGCGTGCTGGGCTGGGCGGCATGGCGCCGGCGTGCCGCCGCGGTCCCCGCCGCCGGGAGGCGCAAGCACTGAAGGGCAGGGTGCGCATCGTCGCATGACGGCTTGGCAAGCTGTGGCATGATGGCGGCGGAGCCCGGCTCCGCCATTCGTCCACCTTGCCACCGACCCATGCGACTGAACCTGCAAACCGGTTTGGGTGCGCCTTTGCGTGCCATCCGTTCCTGCTGCCTTGCGGCCTGCTGCCTTGCCGCCGCCGTCCTTGCGCAGGCTGCCCATGCTGCCGGCGCGACCGCGCTCAAGCCCGAACAGCTGGCCATCGTCATCAATGACGAGGACCCGAACAGCGTCGCCGTCGGCGCCTATTACCGCAAGCGCCGCGCGATCCCGGCCGCGAACGTGGTGCACGTGCGCATTCCGGGCAAACCCAGGTCGCTCAGTCCGGCCCAGTTCCGCCTGCTGAAGGAAGAGATCGACAGCAAGCTCGGCCCCGGGGTCCAGGCCGTGCTGATGGTCTGGACCGCGCCCTATGCGGTGGACTGCAATTCGATCACCGGCGCCTACACCCTCGGCTTCGACGGCGGCCAGTGCGCCAGGACCTGCGCACCCGGCCAGCCCAGTGCCTATTTCAACAGCAAATCGGCGCAGCCCTTCAGCGAGCACGGCATGCGGATCTCGATGCTGCTGCCCACCGAGTCCGTGCAGGAGGCGAAAGCGCTGGTCGACCGCGGCGTCGCCGCGGGTTTCCGTACCGTGCCCGCCACCGCCTATTACCTGGCCACCTCGGAAAAGGCGCGCAATACGCGTGTCGGTTTCTTCCCGAAGCCGGGACGCATTCCCGGGCGCCGCCTGTCTACCCGCGTGATGCAGGCCGACGTGCTGGAAGGGGCAAAGGACGTGCTGGTCTACCAGACCGGCATGGCCCAGGTCGCCAAGCTCGAGACGCTCGGCTTCGTGCCCGGGGCCCTGGCCGACCACCTGACCTCGCTGGGCGGCGACCTGCTCGGCAACAGCCAGATGAGCAGCCTGCGCTGGCTCGAGGCCGGCGCCACCGCCAGCTACGGCACCGTGAGCGAACCCTGCAACCACTGGCAGAAATTCCCCAATCCCTCGGTCCTGCTGCGCCACTACCTGAGCGGCAACAGCGCCATCGAAGCCTACTGGAAGAGTGTTGCGTGGCCGTCACAGGGCCTGTTCATCGGCGAACCGCTTGCTGCGCCGTATCGCGCACGTTAGCAGCAACTAAACATACATACACAGCAGTAGCAGCTTATCTTGTCGCCCGTTAATAAAAGGGCCGGCCGGCTTGCGCCTGGCCGTCATGACATTGTCACTAGTTGGATTTACTATCAATTTTGCTAATGGTAAATTGCATTTTGCTAACGTAGTTCCCTACAACTAGTTGCATCCGAATTACTTATTCAGGAACCTCATGAACAAGCTACCCGCTTCGATTCACGCGCCAGGCCGCCTTACCGTGCTGGCTGCCCTGCTTGCCCCCCTGCTCGCCGGCATAGCCGCACCCGCGCTGGCCGACGCGCCGGTCGTCATCAGCCAGGTGTACGGCGGAGGCGGCAATGCCGGCGCCCAGTACAAGCACGATTTCATCGAGCTCTTCAACCGCAGCGGCAGCCGGGTCGAGATCGGTGGCTGGAGCGTGCAGTATGCTTCCGCCACGGGCAATTCTTGGGCGGTTACCGCGATCACCGAAGGGGTGGCACTCGAGCCGGGCCAGTATTACCTGATCCGCCAGGCGCCAGGCACCGGCACGCAGGCGGAGACGCCGTCCGACCAGCAGCCGGCGAACCCGAACGGGGGAACCGCGATGTCGGCAAGCGCCGGCAAGGTAGCGCTGGTCAGCAACAGGACCGCGCTGACCGGCACCAATCCCTCCGATAGCGCCCTGGTCGACCTGGTCGGATTCGGACCGACCGCGAACGGCTCGGAAGGCGCGCCAACCCCGGCCCTGTCCAATTCCACGGCTGCCCTGCGCAAGAGCAATGGCTGTCAGGATAGCGATTCGAATGCCGCCGACTTCGGCACCGGCGCCCCCACCCCGCGCACACGCAGCAGCCCGTTCAACGCCTGCGATCCGGCGTCGCCGCCAGTCCCGACGGCGGCGCCGATCGTCACCTCCTGCCCGGCCACCGTGAACGGCGAGCAGGGCAGCGCATTCAGCGCGAGTCTCGGCGCCAGCGATCGCGACAGCATCGTCAATGGCGCGACGATCACCTCGGGTGCCGCTCCAGGCATCTCGCTGGCCAATTTCATCGCTGCCAGCGCCGATGGCGCCAGCGCCAGCGTCAGCCTGGTGGCCGATGCGTCTGTGCCTAGCGGCAACTACCCGGTCGCGGTCAAGTTCACCAATAACGCGTCGCAGGAAGCCACTTGCACGGTGACGCTGAGCGTCAGCGGCATGCTGACGATCCCGCAGATCCAGGGCAGCGCCGCCGCCAGCCCGTACCGGAACACCGTCCAGACCACGACCGGCGTGATCACCCACAAACTCGCCGGCGGCGGCTTCTTCATCCAGGACGCGAGCGGCGACGGCAACCCGGACACGTCCGACGCCCTGTTCGTGTTCGGCGCCAGCACTGCCGCCGCGGTCGGCGACCTGGTGCGCGTGACGGGAACCGTGATCGAATACACGCCGAGCGGCGCCACCCGCTCGTACACCGAGCTGAGCAACGTTACTTCCGTGACTCGCGTCGGTCCTGGCAGCACCGTGGCGCCCACCAACATCGAGCTCCCCAACAGCGACCTGGCACGTTACGAAGGCATGCTGGTGCGCTTCGTGGGCGACCTTACCGTCAACCAGACCGCCTATCTTGGCGAGCGCGGTGAACTGACGCTGTCCAACGGCCGCCGTGAACTGCCGACCAACCGCTACCTGCCGGGTTCGAGCGAAGCGATCGCGCTGGCAGCGGCCAACGCCCGCAACATGATCGTGCTCGACGACGGCATCTTCAGCACCCCGGCCCAGGTTCCTTACCTGTTCGCAGACGGCACCGTGCGCGCCGGCGACACCGTCAGCGACCTGACCGGCGTGCTCGATTTCGGCGCCATCGGCGGCGGTGGCGCGGCATTCAAGCTCCAGCCGACCACAGCGCCACAGTTCTCGCGCACCAATCCGCGCACCGACGGTCCGGTGCTGGCGGCCGGCAACGTCAAGGTGACGAACGCCAACGTGCTGAATTTCTTCACCACCTTCACCAACGGCGGCGACGCCTGGGGCGGCACCGGCAAGGGCTGTACCGTGGGAAGCACCACCCGCGCCAGCAACTGCCGCGGGGCCGACAACATGGCCGAGTTCGAGCGCCAGCGCGACAAGATCGTCGCCTCGCTGAAGGCGATCGACGCCGATGTCGTGGGCCTCAACGAAATCCAGAACAACGGCGACATCGCAGTCGGCTACCTGGTCGACCAGCTCAACGCGGCCTATGGCAAGCCGACCTATGCGGTCGTGCCCAAGCCGGCCGCCCTAGGGACCGACGCCATCCGTGTGGCGATGATCTACAAGCCGGCGGCGCTCTCGCTGGTCGGCGGCGCGCTGTCGGACGGCCACGACCTCAACAACCGCCCGCCAATGGCCCAGACCTTCAAGGCCGCCAATGGCGCGAAATTCTCGATGGTGGTCAATCACCTGAAATCGAAGGGCGGTTGCGGCGGCGCCGGGCCGGGCGACACCGATAGCGGCGATGGCCAGGGTTGCTGGAACAAGACCCGCGTCGAGCAGGCGCAGCGCCTGGTCAGCTACTTCATCCCGCAAGTCGTTGCCGCTTCCGGCGACCCCGACGTGCTGGTGATGGGCGACCTGAACGCGTATGGCTTCGAGAACCCGATCACCTACCTGACCTCGAACGGTTTCGTCAACCAGATCGAACGTTTCGTGCGCCCGAGAGGCATCGCCTACTCGTACATCTTTGGCGGCCTCAGCGGCTACCTCGACCACGCACTGGCCAGCACCTCGCTCGACCCGCAGGTGGCCGACGTGGCCGAATGGCACAACAATGCCGACGAGCCGGAAGCGATCGACTACAACCTGGGCGATAACGCCGTGGATCCGTACGTCAGGAACGCCTACCGCGCTTCGGACCACGACCCGGTGGTGGTCAGCCTGAACCTGGCGCCGACCTTCTCGGATGTGACGTCGAACTTCACGATCTACCGTTCGGGCCTGGCCCTGAACCGTACGACCGGCCAGTACAGCGGCACCTACCGCTTCACCAACAACACCGGCGCCACGATCGCCGGTCCCTTCCACGTCGAGCTGTCCGGCCTGCCGGCCGGCGTGACGCTGGCCAATGCCAGCGGCACCCGCAACGGCAATCCCTATATCACCGCCGGCGCCGCCACGATCGCACCGGGTGCAAGCGTCAGCGTGACGACCGTGTTCAACAACCCATCGAAGCTGGGCATCAACTACAGCGCGACCATCTACAGCGGTTCATTCTAAGGAAAACGATCCATGTTCAATGTAAAGACCTTCTTGCGCCAGGCCGCCCTGACCCTCGCCCTGGCGGGCAGTTCACTGGCGGCACTGGCCGGGCCGCTCGGCTACCACGTCAAGGTCGACACCAGCGGACGCTCGGGCGCCGCCTATCTCGACCTGCAGTTCAATTCCTTCCCGGAGGCCAGCCGGGTGACGGCGACGATCTCGAACCTGACGGGGATGTTCGGCGGGGTCAGCGAGTCCGACCAGGTGGTGCTCAATCCTGACGGCAGCTTTACCCTGGCCAACCTGCCCGAGCTGGGCAGCTATCTCAAATTCGACGTGCTCCTTGGCGCCGGCTTCGGGTTCGACATTCTGTTCAGCGACGACCAGGGCCTTGACACCGGCATGGACGGCAGCATGCTGACGGTCGGCCTGTTCGACGACAGCGGCGCCATCGGCCAGGATTACGGCATCGTCCGCTTCGAATTGTTCCCGGGAGTGGGGATGCTGGGGCCTTTCGCCGATGGGGAATTCGCCACTGTCGACCCGGTTCCGGCAGCGGATGTGCCGGAACCCGCCGATGGATTGCTGATGTTGACCGGGCTGGCCTTGCTCGGTTTCACGCTGCGCCGCCGTTCGGTGCGCTGAGCGCGTGCTGATTGGCGGCCGCGGCCGCCAAAAAAAAACACACCACGCCGCATGCGGCTGGTGTGTCTTTTTATGGGAAACCAGCCTGCCCGATAGGGCAGGGGGTCAGGACTGGGCCGGGCCGTTGCCTTCGGCCGCGGCGCGGCGCATGGCGTCGATGCGGAAGGCTTCGGCATTGCCGTCGATGATGCGCAGGCTGGCGCAGCCTTCGGCGGCGCAGTCGGGGACCGGATTGTTCGGGCCGGCGGCAGCGGCGACGGCCGGGCCGGTCGATGGGGCCGCGGGGGCGGCAGCGGCACCGGCGCTAGCCGCGACGCCCAGGTCGCTCTGGATTGCCGAGCCGAGCGTCTTCGGCATCTGGCTCTCCTGCTGGCCTGCGCCGCAGGCGGTCAAGAGGGTGGTCAGGGAGATGGCGGCAAAAGTACGGAAGGAGATGTTCATGGTCGGTCTGTTGAGCAAGCTCGTCTGTAACGAGTCTTATTGTAGTGAGTAAATTTTTCCAGTGCTCAATTATTTTCGTTAGCGAACAGCAAATATTAAGACTTAGAAACAAAATAGGGCGAAGTTGCGCGATGTTGGGCGAAATTGATGCCTATGTTTTTAAGGAAATAAAAAATTCATTAGGGAAATTGATGTCGTGCGGCAACAGGTGGATGTTGCTATGCACGAGCCTTGTCCCGCTTTGTTGCCGTGCTGGCAAACCCGGCCGTGCGTACCCTGATTCGCTTGACCAGGTGTTGCCAAGAAGGGAAGATGAACACATGCGAAAACTCATCCTTATCTTCCTGCTCGCCTGTTCCGCCTGCGCCACCCAGGCCCAGGATCCCGGCCGCAAGGGTGTGCCGGCGGCGGCAAGCGGCGCGGCAGCAAGCGGGACCGACACCCTGGCGCGTATGCGCGCGCTGGCCGGCGGCGGCGCCTGTACCGAGTCCGGCCAGTGCCGTACCCTGCCGGTCGGGGCGATGGCCTGCGGCGGTCCGGAAGCCTACCTGCCGTATTCGATGTCAGGCACCGACGAGAAAGCCCTGCGCGCGCTGGGCGAGCAGTACAAGGCCGAACGCGAAGCTGCGAACAAGGCGGGCGGCATGATGTCGATCTGCCGCCACCTGCCCGATCCGGGGGCGGTCTGCGTCAGCGGCAGTTGCCAGCTGGGCGCATCGTCGCCAGCGGCGCGCTGATCGCTGCCGGCGCGCTTGTGCGATCCTTGCACCACGGTTCCGTGCAAGGCATCGGCTCTGCGGCAGCGCAAGCCAGACGATTTGCGTGGCTGCGATAGTGGCGATCGATGGTAAAAAATAAAGAAATGTTGTCTTGGCATTGAGCGCCGTGTTAGCCTTGCACGCCAAGCTTTTCGTATGTGCACTTAGGAGTCGGTCGATGCATTCAGTATTGGAACAGCGAGCCGGTAGGCGGCCCGCGCCGCGCCGCGTGCGCAGTGCCCAGGCGGGCTTCACCCTGCTCGAACTGCTGGTGGTGATCGTGATCATCGGCCTGCTCGCCGCTTATGTCGGACCCAAGTACTTCTCGCAGCTCGGCAAGTCCGAAGTGACGGTGGCGAAGGCGCAGATCGACGCCTTCGACAAGGCGCTCGACACCTACCGCCTCGACGTCGGCCGCTATCCCAGCGCGGAAGAGGGCCTGAACGCCCTGATGGCCGCGCCGCCGAGCGCCGGCGCCAAATGGAACGGCCCTTACCTGAAGAAGGGCGTGCCGCAGGATCCCTGGGGCCGTCCATTCCAGTACCGTTCGCCGGGCAGCAAGGCCGAATACGAAATCCTGTCCCTCGGCAAGGATGGCCAGCCGGGCGGCACCGGCGACAACGCCGATATTTCCTCGAACTGAACGCTCCATCCAGCGCCACCGTTCCTGACAGTCCAGACGTAAACCTCAGCCGGGCCCGCCTTCATGCAGTTCGCCGTTCGCACCCTTGCGCCCGACATGTCGATCTCGAACCTTGTCGTCGATGCCGCCGACGCGCTCGATGCGCGCCGCCAGGTCGAGGCGCGCGGGCTGTTCGTCAGCGCCGTCGAACCGGCCCGTTCTTCGCCCTTTGCCGGCCTGAGCTTCGGCCGCAAGGGCGGCGGCAAGCTCTCGCTGGTCCTGTTCAGCCAGGAACTACTGGCCCTGCTCAACGCGGGCCTGGGCATCGTCGAAAGCCTGGAAGCGTTGCTCGAGAAGGAAGCCAACCCGGGCGCGCGCGGCGTGCTCGAGCGCCTGCTCGCCGGACTGCGCGAGGGCAAGCGCTTCTCCAGCGTGTTGGCAAGCCAGCCCGACCTGTTCCCGCCGCTGTACGTCGGTATCGTGCGCGCCGCCGAAGGCACCAGCGACCTGCCGCGCGCCCTGTCGCGCTACATCGACTACCAGCAGCGCATCGACCTGGTGCGCGCCAAGATCGTCAGCGCCTCCATCTATCCGGTGATCCTGCTGCTGGTCGGCGGCGGTGTGAGCGCCTTCCTGATCGGCTACGTGGTGCCGAAGTTCGCCGAGGTCTACCAGGGGGCGGGGCGCAGCCTGCCCTGGATGTCGCAGTTGCTGCTCGACTGGGGCCAGTTCGCGTCCAGGCACGGCAGCGCGATCCTGGTCGCGGCGCTGCTGGCCATCGCAGGTACCGTCGCGGGCGTGCGCCACCTGGTGCGCAGCGGCGGCATCAACCGCCTCCTGGTGCGCCTGCCCGGCATCGGCGAGCGCGCCCGCATCTATGAACTGTCGCGCCTGTACCTGACCCTCGGCATGCTGACCGAGGGCGGCATCACCATCGTCGGCGCCATCGAGACCGTGCAGCCGATGGTGTCCGGCAGCGTGCGCAAGGGCCTGGCCCAGGCACGCGCCGCCATCGAATCGGGCCAGCCGCTGTCCAATGCGTTCGAAGCCAATGGCCTGACCACGCCGATTTCCCTGCGCATGCTGCGCGTGGGCGAGCGCACCGGCGACATGGGGCCCATGCTGACCCAGTCGGCCGCCTTCTACGACGGCGAGATCACGCGCTGGATCGACCGCTTCACCCGCACCTTCGAGCCGCTTCTGATGGCGGCCATCGGCCTGGTGGTGGGCGCCATCGTGGTGCTGCTGTACATGCCGATCTTCGACCTGGCCGGAGATATGTCTTGAAAAGCGATGTCTTGAACGCGCCCCAGGGAGTATTGCTCGATCCGGCGCTGCTGGCGCGCGCCCGTGCGCAGGCGGCCGTGTCGCGGCGCGGCCTGGTGGCCGAACTCGAAGGCCTGACCGGCCTCGAGCCGCGCAGCATCATCCGCGAGCTGGCCGCGCCCTTCGCGCTGCCGGTGATGGAAACCGCCGCCATGCTGGCGCAGTCCCCCGCCTTCGACCTGCTGCCGCTGGCCGGGGCCATGGCGCGCCACTGCGTGCTGCTGCGCGACGCGGCCGGACGCCTGACCGGGGTGCTGTCCGATCCCTTCGACCTCGACCTGCAGACCTGGCTCGGCGCCCAGGCGCGCGCCACCGCCAGGCGTCCGCTCGAGCTGTGCCTGGCGCTGCAGTCCGACATCCAGGCTTATCTCTCCAAGCAGGAGGAATCGGCGCGCGCCGTCGACAGCCTGGTGGGGGGCGACCTGGACGCCCGGCGCGACGGCAAGGTCAACCAGGTGCTGTCCTTCGCCTCGGTGTCGGAAAGCGGCAGCCCGGCCGTCAAGCTGGTCAACTCGACCCTGTACGATGCGCTCAAGGCCGGCGCCTCCGACATCCACCTCGAAAGCACGGCGGGCGGCCTGGCGGTGAAATACCGCGTCGACGGGGTGCTCGACCACGCGGCCACGGTGGGCGGCATCGAACTGGCCGAGCACATCATCTCGCGCCTGAAGGTGCTGGCCGAACTCGATATCGCCGAGCGCCGCATTCCGCAGGACGGCAGCTTCCGGGTCGAGTCGGGCGGGCGCGACATCGACCTGCGGGTATCGATCATGCCCAGCATCCACGGCGAGGACGCGGTGATCCGCATCCTCGACAAGCGCGCCATGATCGAATCCTACGGCGCACTCACGCTCGAAGCCCTGGGCTTCGACGCGCCTTCGCTGGCGACCCTGCGCACCCTGGCCCAGGAAGCCTACGGCATGCTGCTGGTGACGGGGCCGACCGGCTCCGGCAAGACCACCACCCTGTACGCGGCGCTCACCGAGATCCACAACGGCCGCGAGAAGATCATCACCATCGAGGATCCGGTCGAGTACCAGCTGCCGGGCATCCTGCAGATCCCGGTGAACGAAAAAAAGGGCCTGACTTTCGCGAAGGGCCTGCGCTCGATCCTGCGCCACGACCCCGACAAGATCATGGTCGGCGAGATCCGCGACCGCGAGACCGCCGAGATCGCGGTGCAATCGGCGCTGACCGGCCACCTGGTGCTCACGACCGTCCACGCCAACAACGTGTTCGACGTGTTCGGCCGCTTCACCCACATGGGCATCGATCCGTATGCTTTCGTTTCGGCCCTGAACGGCATCTGGGCCCAGCGCCTGATCCGCATGAACTGCCCGCACTGCGCGGCGCGCTACGAGCCCGACGCGGCGGAACTGGCCTCGGTGCACCTGGCGCCCGAGGAGACGCTCGATTACGTCTTCATGCGCGGCAAGGGCTGCGGCGACTGCCGCGGCACCGGCTACCGCGGGCGCCGCTCGATCGCCGAGATCCTGACCCTGAACGACGAGATCCGCGAACTGATCGTCGACAAGCAGCCGATCCGCCGCATCAAGGCCGCGGCCCACGCCAACGGCACCCGCAGCCTGCGCCTGGCCGCGCTCGACCTGGTCAGGCGCGGCGCCACCACCATCGACGAGATCAAGCGGGTGACCCTCCATGCGTAGGAAGTTCGGACAGTCGTTGCGCTTGGGAGTGGCCGCCGACGGCCTGGCGCTGTTGCGCGTGGGTGGCTGGCCGCGCTCGAGCGTCGAAGTGCTGGCCGAGCAAGCCATCGAAGCCGGCGCCCCGGATGCGCTGGGCAAGAGCCTGCGCGCGCTGCTGGGCGAGTTCGATCCGCGCGGCTGGCCGGTGAGCGTGGTGCTGGCCGACGAATTGGTGCGCCTGTGGCAGGTGCCGCCGCCGCGCGGCGCGACGCGCCTGGGCGATTTGCAGGCGGCTTGCGCCCTGCGCCACCAGCACCTGTTCGGGGCGCCGCCGCTCGAATGGCGCATCAGCGCCGACTGGGATGCGGCGCGTCCCTTCCTGGCCGCCGCCGCGCCGGAAGCGCTGCTCGCGCTGCTCGAATCGCTGGCGCACGAGCACCGCTTCCACCTGGTCGAGGTGGCGCCGCAGTTCGTGGCCGCGCTGAACGCCTGGCGCCGCGAGCGCCGCCCGGGCGCCTGGTTCGGCCTGGTGCATGGCGGCGTGCTGTCGCTCGCCGCCTACGAGGGCAGTGCCTTGATGGCGGTGCGCACCGCCGTGATTCCGCCAGGAGCGGACCGCGACTGGCTGGAAGCCCACATCGCGCGCGAGGCGCTGCGGGTCGGGGCAGGGCGGCCCGAACGCCTGCAGCTGTGCGGGGCCGCCCCGGCAAGCTGGGCCAGCGCGGCGGGCCGCCTGAAGTTCGCCTGCACCCTGCTGGAAGACGATAGCGCCGACTGGCCGCAGCACGTGCGCCTGGCGCGCGCCGGAATGACGTCATGAAGCGCACCCATATCGATTTCGCGCCGCGCACGCTGCGGCGCGCCCTGTTCCGGGTGCCGCCACGCTTCGCCGGCTTCCTGTTCCTCGCCGCCATACTGTGCTTCGTGCTGGTGTCGCAGGTGCGCCAGTACCAGGAGGAGCGCGAGGGGCTGGAGGCGCTGCAGGCCGCCATCGCGGCGCGCTCGCAGGCCGCCCGTCCGCTGCCGGTGGCGGCGCCGCCGAAGTTCACCGTGTCCGCGGCGCAGGCGCAGGCCGTCAACGACGCCGTCATGCAGCTCAACCTGCCGTGGCGCGACCTGGTCGAGGCGGTGCGCGCGGCCACGCCGGGCAATGTCGCCCTGCTGGCCCTGGAGCCGGACGCCAAGCGCCGTACCCTGCGCATCACGGCCGAGGCGAAGAGCAGCGACGACATGCTGGCCTACGTGGCCAGGATGGAAGAGCAGGGCTGGTTCGCCTCGAGCGCCCTGGTGCGCCACGAGATCGCGGAGCAGGAGCCGAACCGGCCGCTGCGTTTCCAGATCAGTGCACAGTGGGGTGGCCAATGAAGGACGTGAGCCTGTCCACGCTGTGGCTGCGCATCGTGCTGGCGCTGCGTCGCATGAATCCGGTCGTGGCTGGCGCAAGCGCGCTGGCATTGGCCGTCATGGTGGCGATCCTCCTGATGCTGCGGGCGCTGGCCGGCCTCGACGAGCAGTACGACACCGCGCGCCGCCAGGCCGCCGTGCCCCCGGCGCCCAGCGCGCTGGCGCCGCCCGCGCCGAGCGCCGACCAGAACCTGGCGCATTTCTATGCCTCGCTGGGCGAGCGCGGCAAGGTCGAACGCCAGCTCAAGACCCTGTTCGCGCTGGCCGAGAAGAACGGCCTGGCCCTGCGCCAGGGCGAGTACCGCAGCAGCCAGGACCGGGCAGGGCGCTTCTTCACCTACCAGATCACGCTGCCGGTGACGGGCCGCTACGGCGCCATCTGGCAGTTCGCCTTCGACGCGCTGCGCGCGCTGCCGCATGCCTCGCTCGACGACGTGGCGTTCCGGCGCGACGCGATCGGCAGCGAGACCGTGGAGGCGCGATTGCGCCTGACGCTGCACCTCGCAGCCACACCGGGAGCGCCGCGATGAAGCCGCGCCATATCGCGATGGCCGTGGCCCTGGCGGCCGCCGCCGGCCTGGTGGTCTTCGGCGACAACACCCCCGGGGACGTGGTGGCCGAGCCGGTCGAGCGCGCACCGGCCCCGGCGGCCGGCGCCGCCGCGCCAGCGACCGACACCAGGGCGGACAAGGATAGCGACAAGCAGGTGGCCATCCTGCGCCTGGTCCCGCGCGACGTGCTGATCGGCGACGGCGACGACCGTTTCAACGGGGGCGAGGATGGCGTGTTCGCGCGCCAGGACTGGACCCCGCCGCCCCCGCCGCCGGCCCCCGCGCCACCGCCGCCGCCGCCCAGTGCGCCGCCCTTGCCCTTCACCTTCATCGGCAAGTCGCTGCAGGACGGCGTCTGGGAGATCTACCTGGCCCGGGGCGACCGTACGCATCTCGTGCGCGAGAACACGGTCATCGACGGCATGTACCGCGTCGACGCGATCAGGCCGCCGGTGCTGACCCTGACTTACCTGCCGCTGAACCAGGTTCAGCAGCTCAATATTGGAGTGTTCGACTGATGCTTCGCTTAGTTTCGCCCACGAAGGCACATGTGCTGGGCATGGCCCTGGCGGCGGTGTTGATCGGCGGCTGCGCCGGCCAGCGCGCCTACCAGGAAGGCAATGCGCTGGTGGCGCAGGACCAGGTGGCGGCCGGGCTGGCGAAATACCAGGAGGCGGTGGCCGCCGACCCGGGCAATCCCCAGTACCGCACCGCCTGGCTGCGCGCGCGCGACACGGCGGCCGACCGCCTGGTCAAGCAGGCGGAAAGCGCCCTCGCCGCCAACCAGGTCGCGCAGGCGCTGGAGGATTACCGCCGCGTGCTGGCCTTCGATCCGGCCAACGAGCGCGCTCGGGCCGGCCTGCGCCAGGTCGAGGCCGACCGCCGCCATGCAGGCATGCTGCAGGAGGCGCGCGCCGCGTTCGACAAGGGCGAGTTCGACACCGCGCGCCAGAAGCTGGCCGCGATCCTGACCGAGCGTCCGGCGCACGAACCGGCGCGCCTCCTGATGCTGGAAGTGGACGAGAAGGCCGCGGCGGCGTCGCAAGGCGAGACGGCGCTGGCGGCGTCCTTCCGCAAGCCGATCAGCCTGGAATTCCGCGACGCTCCGCTGAAGCAGATTTTCGAAGTCATCTCGCGCCACGCCGGCCTGAACTTCGTGTTCGACAAGGACGTCAAGGCCGACCAGCGCAGCTCGATCTTCCTGAAGAACAGCACGGTCGAGGCGGCGGTCTACTACCTCCTGATGACCAACCAGCTCGAGCGCCAGGTCATGGACGGCAACACCATCCTGATCTATCCGAACGTGGCGGCCAAGCTGAAGGAATACCAGGAGATGACGGTCAAGACCTTCTTCCTGGCCAATGCCGACGCCAAGAACATCGCCAATACCTTCAAGACGATCCTCAAGTCGCGCGACGTGGTGGTGGACGAGAAGCTCAACCTGGTGATCCTGCGCGACAGTCCGGAAGCGGTGCGCGTGGCGACCCAGCTGGTGGCGCTGCAGGACGTGCCGGAGCCGGAAGTCATGCTGGAAGTCGAGGTGCTGGAGATCAAGCGCAGCCGCCTGGTCGACCTCGGCATCGCGTGGCCGAAGTCGGTGTCCTTCACGCCGCTGGCGAACCTCGACGGCGAGCCGGTCTCGATCGACCAGCTGCGCGGCCTGAACCGCGGCAACATCGGCGTCGTCAGCGACCTCACCGCCACCGTCAACGCCAACAAGACCGACGGCGATTCCAACATCCTGGCCAACCCGCGCATCCGCGTGCGCAACAAGGAGAAGGCCAAGGTCGTCATCGGCGACAAGATCCCCAACATCTCGACCACGATCTCGTCGGGCGTGGGCGGCTTCGCCTCCGAGTCGGTCAACTACATCGACGTCGGCCTGACCCTGAACGTCGAACCCACCATTTACCTGAACAACGAGGTCGGCATCCGCATCGCGCTCGAGGTCAGCACCCTGGGCGACTCGGTGAGGACCAACTCCGGCACCGTGGCCTACCGCATCGGCACCCGCTCGGCGACCACCTTCCTGCAGCTCAAGGACGGCGAGAACCAGGTGCTGGCCGGCCTGATCAGCAACGAAGACCGCTCCAGCGGCAGCAAGGTGCCGGGCATCGGCGACCTGCCGATCGTCGGCCGCCTGTTCGGCAGCACGCGCGATACCAGCGACCGCACCGAGATCGTGCTGTCGATCACGCCGCGCCTGGTGCGCACGGTGCAGCGCCCGGCCGCCGCGATCTCGGAATTCGGCGCCGGCACCGAAGCCAGCTTCCGCCGCCGTCCGGACAGCACGGCGCGCGCGCCGGTGCAGTTGCCGGCCAGCGCCGCAGCCGCCGCCGCGGCCGCGCGCGCGGCCGCCACGGCGCCAGCC